>JALZCN010000197.1 GCA_030863045.1 Actinomycetota bacterium
CGGAAGGATGCTGACCGAGGAAGCTGGAACAAGTATTCAAAACATCTGCGTAACACTTCCCCATATGTACAACATCGTGATGGACGAAAAGGTCATCCCGATAATGTGCAAGTCTGATGTCGATGAATCGGATCCCCGCGTTCAGTTGGTGGGCCAGGTCAAGGTTTTGAGTCTTGCCAAACCCGAGGATGCCGTCGACACTACAGGAATCATGGGTTCCAGGAATGCTCAGTGCCGTCACTAGAGCATTATCGGGAATGTCGCGCATCCACGAACTGTGCGAAATAAACTCGTCCACGTTCCCTCCGGTGCTCCGCCTCCGGGCGCCGCTGGCCACCCTACCTGCAATCGACCGCACCACGGACGATTGGCTGATCGCGTACCGAGCGCCCCGGAGAGCCTTCGCAGCTCCGTGGCCTGGCGGTTCGCAGAGGCAGCCGCAGGTTACCTACCGGCAGGCCGGTCTCGCGGGGTTACGTGTGGCTGAGCACGAGGGAGGTGCTCGAAGACCTCTGTCGGCTACGTCACACACTCAGCACCCGACCTCGGATAGAGGCAGGCCCGAAGGCCTTCGGGTCTGCAGACGGTGGCGCGACCCAGTGAAGAGCCCGTTCCACTCAGATAGACGTCAACGGCCGACCGTTGAAAGGGTAGTGGGACGACTGCGCCCGCCGCTGGTGCACCGTTGTCCACACGATCTCTTCGGTGGTGGAGGTGTTATGACCCACGGCAAGCCTGCGCAGGCGGAGTTCCCCGGCCGAACGATCCAGGCCGATGACCTGCTGGACAGCCTCGAGGAGCTGGAGATCGAGGTCGACGCCGACGACACCGGTGAGCCGGTGCTGCGCGACGCCGAAGGGCGTCCGGTCGAGACCTGGCGGGAGGACTATCCCTACGACCAGCGGATGACGAGACTCGAGTACTACCGGACAAGCGGTTGCTGCAGATCGAACTGCTGAAGCTGCAGGCATGGATCAAGAACACCGATCGCCGGCTGCTTATCCTCTTCGAAGGGCGCGACGCCGCGGGCAAGGGTGGTGCCATTCGCAGCTACACCGAGCATCTCAACCCGCGCGGCACGCGGGTGGTGGCACTCGAGAAGCCCACAGAGGTGCAGCGCACGCAGTGGTACTTCCAGCGGTACATCGAGCAGCTGCCCGCTGCCGGGGAGGTCGTATTGTTCGACCGCTCCTGGTACAACCGGGCAGGCGTGGAGCGCGTCATGGGCTTCTGTGACGACGAGGACTACGAGCGCTTCATGGTTCAGGCTCCCCAATTGGAGCGGATGCTGGTTGAAGACGGGATCGACCTGATCAAGTTCTGGTTCTCGGTCACCCAGGGCGAGCAGCTCACCCGATTCACGTTACGACGGGTCGACCCGGTGAAGCAGTGGAAGCTCAGCCCGATAGATCTCGACTCGTTGGACAAATGGGACGCCTACACCGCCGCCAAGGAAAAAATGTTCCGTTGCACTCACACGGCACACGGGCCATGGACGGTGGTGAAGAGCAACGACAAAAGACGCGGACGGCTGGAGTCAATGCGCTACGTTCTATCTCGTCTCGACTGTACCGGCAAGGATGACGATGCCGTCGGCACACCGGACCCATTGATCGTAGGGCCTCCGGATACCGTCCGCGAATAACGCAGCCGGACATCCACGTGCCCGCCGACCTGCTCGCGTGTATCAGGCCGCTGGCCTACATTCGTTCTGGCGCCGCGATACCCAGCAGGTTGAGTCCCTGCCGCAGGGTACGGGCGGAGAGTTGGCACAGCGCGATGCGATTGGCACGGAGGGCTTCCGCTGCCGAGAGCACCGAGCAGGCTTCGTAGAAGTCGGTGAATGCCTTGGCCAAGTTGTAGAGGTGACCGCAGAGGCGGTGCGGTTCCAGGATCCGGCTAACGTCGATGAGGGTATCCCCGAATGCGTCCAGAGCAAGCACGAGAGCACGTTCGGTCGGGTGCAGCGGCAGCGTCGGATCAACCTCGATGATCGCGTCTCCGGCCTTGCGGAGTATGGAGCAGATCCGGGTGTGCGCGTATTGAAGGTACACGCCTGTGTTGCCGTTGAACGACACCATACGGTCGACGTCGAAAACGTAGTCTTTGGTGCGCGAGGTGGACAGATCGGCATACTTGACGGCACCGATGCCAGCTTGCTCAGCGATCCGGTTCAACTCATCGTCGCTGAGTTCGGAGGCTTTCTCGGCGACGGTGGCCCGCGCCCGGTCGACGGCGTCGTCCAGCAGCTCCATGAGCTTCACGGTGTCACCGGAGCGTGTCTTGAAGGGTCGTCCGTCACGGCCGAGCACAGTGCCGTAAGCGACGTGGGTGACCTCGATGCCGTCGCTGAGCCAGCCGGCGCGGCGGGCTGCCTCGACGATGAGCCGGAAGTGCAGGGATTGGCGAGAGTCGACCACGTAGAGGATGCGGTCGGCTTTGAGATCGCGGACACGGTACCGGATGGTGGCCAGATCAGTGGTGTCGTAGCCGTAGCCACCGTCATTCTTACGAACCATGAGCGTGACCGGATTGCCATCGGGGCCGGTGACCTCCTCGCTGTACACCACCAACGCGCCGTCGCTTTCCACGGCGATTCCGGCCCTGGTCAGCTCTTGCACCACATCAGGCAGCAGGGAGTTGTAGAAGGACTCGCCCGCCGAGTCCTCAGGTTCCAGCAGCACGCCGAGCCGCTGGTAGATCTCGCGGAAGGCGAACTCTGATTCGGCAACAATCTCGCGCCAGCGCGCGACGGTCGCCTCGTCGCCGGCCTGCAGCGCCACCACGCGTGCTCGGGCCCGTTCGGCGAAGTCGCGATCGGCATCGAATGCGGCGCGGGCGGTCCGGTAAAGGCTGTCTAGCGCAGAGACAGCCGAGGTGCCTTCGGCGAGTTGCTCGTGGTGCCAGGTGGCCTCTGGGTGGTCATCGAGGTACTGGATGAGCATCCCGAACTGGGTGCCCCAATCGCCGAGGTGGTTCTGGCGGATCACTTCTGAACCGAGAAAGCTCAGTACGCGGACCAGGCAGTCACCGATGATGGTGGTGCGCAGGTGACCGACGTGCATCTCCTTGGCGATGTTCGGCCCGGAGTAGTCGACGATGGTGCGCCGGCCCTGCTCGGGAGTGCCAACACCCAGGCGCGGGCTGGCCAGGCATGAAGCGACCTGCTGCCAGAGCGCGGAATCGGCGAGGGTCAGGTTGAGGAACCCAGGCCCGGACACGGTGACCTCCGCGACGGGTGTGCTGGTATTGGCGCGCAACGCCTCGGACACCACTGCGGCCAGTTCAGCGGGCCTGATGCGGGCGCGTTTGGCGAGCGCCAGCACGGCGTTGGACTGGAAGTCGGCATGCTCGGAGCGTCGGACCACTGGATCGGCTCCGGCCAGCTCGGGTAGTACCCGATCGATCACGCTGGAGACGGCGGCCTCCACCTGGCCGATCAGCGAGCGCACCTCGTGCTCAGTCAACCGTGCATCCTCCTTGGCGCTGGTGATTACCTGCTCAGTGTCCCAAGTCGCGGACCCGACTGTCCGTGCTAATCCTTCGTCGAGTGGCGAACGCGGTGGGCAGACGATACAAAGATCCAGCCGGGCGGCTACGTCACGCCGCAGGAACAGCATCGATCTGCGGAGGATGAGTGGACATCTGGCCTGGCTCGCCCTACCCGCTGGGCGCTACCTACGACGGCGGGGGCACCAACTTCGCGATCTTCTCCGAGGCAGCGCACCGGATCGAGCTGTGCTTGTTCAACGATGCGGGCTGCGAGACGCGGATCGTCCTGCCCGAGCGCGACGGTCTGGTCTGGCACGGCTACCTGCCGCGGGTCGCGCCCGGCCAGCGCTACGGCTACCGGGTGCACGGCCCTTACGACCCGGCGGCGGGCCTGCGGTGCAATCCGAGCAAGCTGCTACTCGATCCGTACGCCAAGGCGATCGACGGCCGCATCAAGTGGAACGAGACGCTGTTCTCATACCGGTTCGGTAACCCGAATTCCTACAATGACGCCGACTCCGCGCCTTACGCGATGACCTCAGTAGTGGTCAACCCCTTCTTCGACTGGTCAGACGACCGGCCGCTACGGATTCCCTATCACGAGACGGTGATCTATGAGGCGCACGTCAAGGGCATGACGATGCGCCACCCTCAGATCCCTGACGATGTTCGCGGCAGCTATGCCGGTCTGGTCCATCCGGTCATGATCAAGCATTTCCGGGATCTCGGGGTGACCGCGGTCGAGCTGATGCCGGTGCACCAGTTCGTGCATGACTCCACACTCGTCGAGCGTGGACTGTCTAACTATTGGGGTTACAACACCATCGGCTTCTTCGCCCCGCACAACGACTACACCTGCTTCGGCACCCGTGGCCAGCAGGTGCTGGAATTCAAGGCCATGGTCCGCGCGCTGCACCGGGCAGGTATCGAGGTCATCCTCGATGTGGTCTACAACCACACCGCCGAGGGCAACCATCTCGGGCCGACGCTGTCGTTCCGGGGCATCGACAACCCGGCCTACTACCGGCTGGTCGAGGGGGACCTGGAGCACTACTACGACACCACTGGCACCGGGAACAGCCTTAATGTTCGCCACCACGAATCGCTGCGGCTCATCATGGACTCGTTGCGATACTGGGTACTCGACATGCATGTCGACGGTTTCCGCTTCGATCTTGCGGCCACCCTGGCCAGGGAGTTCCATGAGGTGGACCGGCTGTCGGCGTTCTTCGACCTGGTCAACCAGGATCCGGTGGTCAGCCAGGTCAAGCTGATCGCCGAACCGTGGGATGTCGGCGAGGGCGGCTACCAGGTCGGCGGCTTCCCTCCGCTGTGGACGGAGTGGAACGGGAAGTACCGCGACACGGTGCGCGACTTCTGGCGCGGCGAACCGGCCACGCTGGCGGAGTTCGCTTCCCGGTTCACCGGATCGTCGGATCTTTACGAAGCCGACGGCCGGCGACCCATCGCCTCGATCAACTTTGTGACCGCGCACGATGGGTTCACGTTGAATGATCTGGTGTCCTACAACGAAAAGCACAATGAGGACAATGGTGAGGACAACCGCGACGGCGAGAGTCACAACCGTTCGTGGAACTGCGGCACCGAGGGGCCCACCGAGGACGGCAAGATCATCGCATTGCGGGAACGCCAGAAACGCAACATGCTAACCACCCTGTTGCTGTCCCAAGGCGTCCCCATGATCGCGCACGGCGACGAGCTAGGCCGCACCCAACACGGCAACAACAACGTCTACTGCCAAGACAGCAAGATCAGCTGGGTGGACTGGGACGAGGCGCGGCTGAACTCGGTTTTCACCGAGTTCACCGCCAAACTCACCAAGCTGCGCGCTGCCCACCCGGTGTTCCGCCGCCGCCGGTTCTTTCAGGGTCGTCCGATCCGCGGCTCCAACATCGAGGACATTGCGTGGCTGCGCCCTGACGGGCAACCGATGAGCGAAGAGGATTGGAACGTCGGGTTCGCCAAGACTGTGGGGATCTTCCTCAACGGCCGGGGTATCCCCGAACGTGACGATCTCGGCGAACGGATCATCGACGATTCCTTCTTACTCCTGATCAATGCCCACCACCGGCCGATCGTGTTCACCCTGCCCGACTCGGCGTATGGCCAGGCGTGGGAGGTCGTCGTGGACACCGCCGACCCGCTGCTGGCCAGGGCCCGTCGACGGCAGCGCGACGCCGTGGCCGGCGGCAGGCTGCGGGTCCAGGCCAGGGCAATGCTGGTACTCCGCTGCCAGTACTGACCCGCGAAATCGGCTACCGCTCTCAGCCTTGGCGAACTCGACATCGCCGGAACTCGACAATGCGCTGCTGGCGCGCCAGTCGCCGCCCTCGAGGCTTGGCCCAAGCATGGACGGAGGAACGGAAATCCATGCAGACCGGTGCGGCAGACTGGGTGGGCAGCGCCGTCGTCAAGAGGAGCAGTCAGTGATCCTGCCGCAAGCAGACGTGCTGGCCGTTGCTCGCGAACAGGTTCTCGAACGCGGGGTCGGGTTGCCGGAGCAGCAGGTCCTCGCGGTGCTGGAGCTGGACGACGATCGGTTGGACGAGCTGCTCAACCTGGCGCACGAGGTTCGGATGCGCTGGTGCGGCCCCGAGGTCGAGGTCGAGGGCATCGTCAGCGTCAAGACCGGAGGCTGCCCGGAGGATTGCCATTTCTGCTCGCAGTCCGGACAGTTCAGCTCACCGGTGCGCGCCGTGTGGCTGGATATCCCCGGTCTGGTCGAGGCCGCCAAGCAGACCGCGGCCACCGGTGCGACCGAGTTCTGCATCGTCGCCGCGGTGCGTGGACCGGATCGGCGGCTGATGTCCCAGGTGAAAGCGGGCATCGAGGCGATCCGCGCCGAACCGGAGACCGCGCAGATCAACATCGCTTGCTCGCTGGGAATGCTGACCCAGGAACAGGTGACCGAGCTGGCCGCGATCGGTGTGCACCGCTACAACCACAATCTGGAGACCGCGCGTTCCTATTTCGCCACCGTGGTGACCACGCACACCTGGGAGGAGCGCTTCCAGACGTTGCAGATGGTGCGTGAGGCCGGGATGGAGGTCTGCTGCGGCGGCATCATCGGCCTGGGAGAGTCGGTGGCACAGCGCGCTGAGTTCGCGGTACAGCTCGCCTCGCTGGCACCCCATGAGGTACCGATGAACTTCCTCAACCCGCGGCCGGGAACACCGCTTGCCGACCAGACCGTGTTGGCGGGTTCCGAGGCACTCAGGACCGTGGCCGCTTTCCGGCTTGCGCTGCCTCGAACGATCCTACGTTTCGCAGGCGGCCGGGAGATCACACTAGGTGATCTCGGAGCACGGCAGGGCATGCTGGGGGGCATCAATGCGATCATCGTCGGCAACTACCTCACCACCCTTGGGCGGCCCGCGGACCGGGACATTCAGATGCTCGACGAGCTGCAGATGCCGATCAAGGCGCTGGGCCAGACGCTGTGAAGTTCTGCGACCTCTGTGG
>JALZCN010000199.1 GCA_030863045.1 Actinomycetota bacterium
GCAGCTTCACCGGTGAAGTCCTCGGCCGCCGTGCGCCGCTGGCCAACGCCCCGCTCCATTGAGGATGGACGCCATGGAGGTGGATACCATGAGCAGCGCTGCGGACAACAGCCCGCAGCGCCCACCGCGGGTCTGGCTGATCACCGGAGCCAGTAGCGGATTCGGGCGCGCCATTGCCACCGCGGCACTCGCCAGCGGCGACAGCGTGGTTGCCGCCGCCCGGCGCCTGCAGGCCTGGGCGAGCTGGTCGCCAAGTACCCGGACCGGGTCGACGCCCTGGTCCTCGACGTCACGGACATGGACGCCACTCAGGTTGTCGACGGTGTCGTCGCCCGGCACGGTCGCATCGACGTGCTGGTCAACAACGCCGGCCGCACCCAGGTCGGTGCCCTGGAGGAGACGACGGACCAGGAGCTGCGCTACCTGTTCGAGTTGCACTTCTTTGGGCCGGCGGCACTGACCAAGGCGGTTCTGCCGCACATGCGCCGCCAAGGCGGTGGGGCCGTGGTGCAGATGTCCAGCGTCGGTGGTCAGGTCACCGCGCCTGGTTTCGGCGCATACTGCGCGACCAAGTTCGCGCTCGAGGGTCTCACGGAGACGCTGAGCCAAGAGGTCAGTTTCGGCGTCCGCTTTTTGATCGTGGAACCCGGTGCATTCCGCACCGGACTATTTGCCGCAGGCTCGGCTACCTGTCCACCGCGATGCCGGAGTACGCCGCAACGGTCGGCCCAACCCGCCAGTACGTGAGCGGAGATGGGTCCCAGCCCGGTGACCCGGCCAAAGCCGCCGCAGCCATCCTCACTGCTCTGGCCGCGGAGAACCCCCCGCTGCGCCTGCCCTTGGGCGGTGACGCTGTTGACGGGATCCGTGGTCACCTCGCCCCTGTTGGCGAGCAGGTCGCCAGGTGGGAGTCGTTGTCCCGCTCCACCAGCTTCGATTCTCACTGATCCGCGTTGTGCAGCGGGTGCCGATAGTGTGAAACACCGGCCGGCGGGCGAGTCACACGACGATCCGCATCGGACGGCCGCGACTGTCCGGCTCGCCGCCCAATGTCTCGGCGATGCCGGCGGCGAACCGCTGCGCCGACCAGGCGGCGGCCAGCGCGTCGAGCGCGTCGTCCAGACCGACACCGGTTGGTGCCCCGGCAAGCGCAGCCGGGACGTCCACGGTGGACCACAATGCATCGATGCGCTGCCAGGCTCCCGGCGCGCTTTTCTTCCTGGCAAAGGTGATGCCAGGAGCCATCGCCCGGAAGGACACCTCGGGGTGCACCTCGACCACCCACGGCGGCAGCGGTAGCTCGTCCCATTGCCGGATCTTCGGCAGGAGCCTCCAGGTGTAGATCGTCATTCCGGCTTCACCCTGGGCCCGCAGCACCTCGCCGGCTTCGCGGTGGGTGGCCGAGTGGAGCACCGCCCGCACCGGGGTGAAGTACACCGAGGAGGCCGCCCGGCCCAGCCGCCGGCGCGCCTCCAGGTCACAAGGGCGCCGACCGAGCTGCGGCAGGCCGATGGGGACGTCGACGCCGACGGCGGCGCAGTCGCGGGTGTAGTCGAGCACGGCGGCCGCGTTGGGAGCGATCGCCCAGGAGACGGCGCCGTCGCGCACGAGTGCGACCAACCAGCGTTCGCCCGCGCCGTCGGCCCCAGCGATCACTGAACGGATTCCCGGCTGTGCACGTTGCTCACCTGGCCAGTCTGGTCCACGGCGTGCTCGATGCCGGGTCGGGGCCGCTGAGCTATTCGTAGATCCCCTCGACCCGCCAACGGCCGACCTCGCAGGTCAGTAGCACTGCAAGCGGTTGGGCGGTGCGTCCGTCATCAAGTTCCGTGTCGAGTACCGCTTGCAACCGTGCACAGCGCCTCCCACCACCGGGTTCCCACCAGCGTTCCTCGACCGGCCAGGGCCCGGCCCAGGTCAGCACCCGACGCGGTGGGTTCCCGTCCACCGCGATCCGGTACGGGACACCGGTGAGCCTCCCACGCCCGCTCACCCCGACGACGCGTCCGGCATCGTCGCGCACCTCGGCAGCAAGCGGGCGGTGAGGCACCCGAGAAGGGGACGGTGCAGGCAACCGGCCGGGCCAGGGAAGGCCTGGATCGCGCGCCGGAGTCAGGTCGTCTCCCCAGGGCACCAGGCAAACCTGGTCGGTGGGATCCCGACCACCACCGAGCACGCCGGTGAATACCGCCTCGGGTCCGAGCATCCCCTGCACCCGGACCAACGCCCGGCCGGCCCGCTCGTCGTCTTCCCCCGACTCCCCCCACAGCCCGCGCTGCAGGGCCTGCCCCTCGATCACCTCCTCTGGAATCAGCTGCAGCAGCGTGATCCCCGCACTAAGCCCCAATCCGCGAGAGGACAACCAGCCGTCCAACTGCCAGCGCACTCGATCTGCGATGCCGGATGCGGTCAGTGGCTCGGCGCAGCGCCACACCCGGTGCAGCTCCTCGCCCGCCTCGGTGCAGGCGCTGACCCCGAGCCGGAGGCAGGCCAGACCGCGGGAGGCCAGTGCGGCGTGCAGCTGCTCCGCAGGTTCCCGGGAGGCGAACGCCGCCGCATCGACTCGGTCCACCGGTGGGTCGAGCCGGCGGGTGACGGTGAGGTCGACTGGCGGGTGACGGCGGGCCAGCGGGCGCTCGTCGAGGCCTTGGGCGAGCCGGTGCGCGCGCACCCCCTCAGCGCCGAACCGGGAGGCGACGTCGTCCACGGGCAGGGCCGCGAACGCGCCGAGGGTGCGCACCCCCAACCGGTGCAGCAGGTCCACCAACGAGGTGCGATCAACCCCGGTGGCGGGCTGGTGCAGCTCGTGGATGCTCAGCGTGGCGAGGAAGCCGGCCGAACCACCCGGCGACACCAGCAGGCCCCGGTGCGCGGCCAGGGTCGCGGCGAACAGGCCGTCGGCGATGCCGATCTGGCATTCCACTCCGGTCTGCGCGGCGACCACATCGACGATCCGCTCGGCCACCGCGGGTTCGCTGCCGAAGTAGCGGGTCGGACCGCGGGCCGGCACCGCAATCAATCCGGGGCGCACTACCTCCACGCCGGGCGCCAGGGCCTCGACCGCGGTGACCACCGGTTCGAACGCCCGGGCGTCCCGGTCCGGGTCGGCGGCGAGCACGGCCAGCTCAGGGCAGCGGCCTTGCGCCTCACGGCTGCGTTGCCCGCGGCGCACCCCCTGTGCCCGGGCCGCCGCCGAGCAGGCCACCACCCGATTGGCGGCCACCACCGCGAGAGGTGTCTGCGCGGACAGTCCCTCAACCGCCGCCACGGCCACAACCGGCCAGTCCGGGCACCACACCACAACCACTCGCAGCACCACCCGGGAGGCAGTATCGAACATCTGTTCGAGCACTACTCAAGTGAAACCCGTGCGGCCAGAGCTGTCAATGAAGTTCCGGCGCCGCAGCTGCTTGCCTCTGGCTAGCCGCCGAGCTCCCGTAAGGGCAGCCCGGATTGGCGTGCGCGGCCGCCACTGGACCGCCGGGACCGGGCAACAGCAAGCGGGCGGTGCGGGGCCGGGCCGCCGCCCCGCGGCCCACCGCACGCACCACCACCTCGCGGCTACACAACCGCCCATCTCCGGCCGCGGCGCCGTGCCAGGTCCGGGCACGGCAGTTCAGCTCGACGTCCGCGCCCGGCCATCGACCGAGCGGGAGCAGCACTGACCCGCGCTGCCGCGCCCTGGCGGCCAGGGACCGCCGCGCCCCGGAGGGCAACCGGTCCACGCCAGCCAACGCCACCAGACCCACCCCGTCGAGCAGGGCCGCGGCC
>JALZCN010000206.1 GCA_030863045.1 Actinomycetota bacterium
TCAGCTGTGGATGGACCGAGGCGGTCCGTGGCGTGCTGTCACACCACATGGTGATCCGGGACGGGAAGATCGCCAACTACCACCCGTACCCACCCACCCCGTGGAACGGCAGCGTCCGCGACGTTTACGGAACTCCGGGCCCCTACGAGGACGCCGTGCAGAACACGCCGATCTTCGAGGAGAACCCACCGGAGACCTTCAAGGGCATCGACATCATGCGGGCTGTACGCAGCTTCGACCCGTGCCTGCCCTGCGGTGTACACATGTATCTCGGAAAGGGTCAGGAATTGCAGCGACTGCACACGCCGCACGCCTTCACCAGCACGGCTGGCGGCTGAGTCGTGCCCACTAGTAACACATCGGATCTCCAGGCGGTAGGGGAAAGGGTCGAGGCGCTGCTCGCAGAGTTCACCTCGGCCTCGGACCCAGCTACGGCCCGGCGAGCCGAGGAGCTGGTCGGTCTGCTTGTCGAGTTTTACGGTGCGGGCCTGGCCCGCATCATGGAGTTGCTCGACGAGCAGGCCGTCGCTCCGTTGCTCGCTGACCGCTCGGTGACGGGTCTGTTGGTGCTGCACGACCTGCACCCGCAGACCACCGAGGAACGCGTTCTCGCCGCGCTGGAGCGGGTCCGGCCCTACCTCGGCTCACATGCAGGCGATGTTGAGTACCTCGGGCTGGATGACGACGGCACCGTGCGGTTGCGGTTGGCGGGCAGCTGTGATGGCTGCCCGTCCTCCGCGCTCACGGTGAAGATGGCCATCGAGAAAGGAATTGAGGACGTCGCTCCAGAGGTCACTAAGGTGGAGGTGGAGGGAGTGGTGGCCGAGCCGGCGTCACCGCTCACCACTGCAGCGGCGCCCGATGGGCGCACACTGCTACCGCTACACCAGGCGAGCGGCCAGCCGGAGCAACCGCCGTCGACCTGGGTACAGGTAGACGGGATCGAAAACCTGGGCCAGGGCCAGATGGTTCCCATGGTCGTTGCCGACACGGCGGCAGTGTTCTGCAACGTGGCAGGGAGCCTGTATGCCTACGCCGACCGCTGCCCGGTGTGCGGTTCCGGATTGAGCGGCGCGGAGCTGGAGGGGGCATTGCTGGCCTGCCCCGGCTGCGCGCAGCGTTACAACGTGGTCCGGGCTGGCCGTGGCTGGAGCGGGTCCGACAATTCGGCCGCATCAACGGCCAGAGTGCACCTCGACCCGTTGCCGCTGCTGACCGAGAATGGCGGGGTTCGGATTGCGGTCCCCGCTCAGGCGGTGTCATGAACGGGGGGCTGCGGCGCTTTGTACCGGGCGCCGCTCCCCCACCACCTCCGACCGAGCAGGTTGACCAGGTCGAGCGTTGCGAGATGTGCGCCGAGCCGATCGGCGAGCGGCATGGGCACGTGGTCGACATCGAGGGCCGCGGACTGATGTGCACCTGCCGCCCCTGCGCCCTGCTGTTCACCGCCGAGGGCGCCGGGGGTGGACGGTACCGGGCAGTTCCCGAACGTTACCGGTACGCCCCTGACGTGCCGCTCGCTGGGGCGACGTGGGAGTCGATCGGGATTCCGGTGGCGATGGCGTTCTTTTTCACCAACAGCGCCGAAGGACGCACCGTCGCCTTCTACCCAAGCCCGGCAGGAGCAACCGAATCGCTGCTGTCCTTGGAAGCCTGGACGGACCTCCTCGCCGCGATTCCGGCATTGGCCGACCTAAAACCCGATGTTGAGGCGTTATTGGTGCACAAGTCAGACAGCGGGTTCGAGTGCTTCGCGGTTCCGATCGACGCCTGTTATCAGCTGGTCGGTCTGGTCCGCATGCATTGGCAGGGCTTCGACGGCGGGGAAAAGGCCTGGGCGGAGATCCACCAGTTCTTCGCCGACCTGCGGGAGCGCAGCGAGCGGGTGGCGGTCAACAATGGCTGAACTGTCCTTCACCTGCGTCGATGTGCAGTACGAGCGCTACGCCATGGCACCGACGCTGCTGTTCCGGCTGCGAATCGACGGGGCCGAGCAGCGAGTCCGAGCCATCGCGCTGCGTTGCCAGATCAGGATTGAACCTGCTCGCCGTGGCTACGGCGAGCAGGAGGGCCAGCGGCTGAGCGAGCTGTTCGGCGAGCGCGCACGCTGGGGCGAGACGCTCAAGCCATTTCAGTTCGCCAACACCTCGACTGTCGTCCCCAGCTTCACCGACAGCATCGAAGTTGATGTGGTCGTGCCGTGCAGCTACGACATGGAGGTCACTGCAGGTAAATACTTCCACGCTCTCGAAGAGGGGGAAATCCCGTTCATCTTGCTGTTCAGTGGCACCATATTCGGTGACGGCAAAGATGGGATGTGGATTGAGCAGATCCCATGGCATGCCGAGACCCAATACCGGATGCCGGTAGCGGTGTGGCGCGAGATGATGGACATCCACTTCCCGGGGAGTGGGTGGCTGCGCCTGCGCCGTGACACGATCGATGCGCTCACGGAGTTTCGGACCGCCCATGCCTTGCCCACGTGGGATGACGCCGTGATGGCTCTGCTGGACACGGCCAAGGAACGCGCAGTGGAGGGGGGATCATGACGACCCCGATGGACATCGCCCGGGAGATCGCCGACGCCGTCCTTTACGAGGGTTACCTGCTGTATCCCTACCGCGCGTCATCACGCAAGAACCAGGTCCGCTGGCAGTGGGGGGTGCTGGTGCCCCCGGCCTATGCCGCCGCCGGGCACGGTGAGCACGCCACCTCGCACAGCGAGTGCCTGCTGGAGCCCGGCACTGACCCGGTATTGCACATCCGGCTGCGGTTCCTGCAGTTGCAGCATCGCAGCGGTGGGGACGGGCCGGTTCCCGAGTTCGACGAGGCAGTGGAACATGAGATCGACTCCGTGCTACCGGTTTCGGAGCTTTTGGACACCGAGCAGGTCGTTGCGGTAACCGTCCCCGGTGGCACCGAGACCACGGATGGCGTTACCCGGCAGCGCTGGCCGCTCAATGGGGAAGTCCGGTTGTCCGCGCGGCGGCTAGAGGGTCCGTATGGCCTGGTGCAGATCACCGTTGAGGTCGTCAACACCGACCACTGGGCCGATACAGAGGCCGGTCGGCAGGTGGCGTTGCGGCATTCGCTGATTGCCGCCCATATCGTGCTCGCGGTCACGGACGGAGAGTTCATCTCCCTGCTCGATTCACCGCAGTGGGCCAAACCAGCCGTTGAGGCCTGCCGCAACGAACGCGCCTGGCCGGTGATGATTGGCGAAGCAGGGCGCCGCGACGTGGTCCTGATCTCGCCGATCATCCTCTATGACTATCCGACGATTGCACCGGAGAGCCCGGGCGACCTCTTCGACGGTACCGAGATCGACGAGATCCTTACCCTACGCACGATGACGCTTACCGATGAGGAGAAAGCTGAGGCGCGGGCCACTGACGATCGGGTCCGCAAGCTGATGGATCGAGTGGACTCGATGCCCCCGGAGATGCTCGACAAGCTGCACGGCGCCATACGCTATCTCGGGGAGACCCCGGGCACCCGAGAGGAGCCGGACTCGATCGAGACGATTACCACCCCAGGCACGCCGTGGTGGGATCCTGCTGCGGACGCTTCGGTGGACCCGGACACCGACAGCGTGGTGATCGCCGGAGTGGAGGTGGCCAAGGGCAGCCGGGTGGTGCTCAACCCGGGCTTTCGCCGGACCGATGCGCAGGACATGTTCCTTGCTGGGCGCACCGCCACTGTCGCCGCGGTGTTGCTCGATGTGGACGGCAACACTCATGTCGCAGTCACCCTCGACGATGACCCGGGTGCCGAGATCTCGGCCATGCACGGCCGATTCCGTTACTTCGACCCGGACGAGCTCGCGCCGCTTGCAGTCGAGCACGGATCGCAGCCAGGACCACAGTCATGACAACGATGGTGGCCGGAATCGGAAACATCTTCCTCGGCGACGATGCGTTCGGCGTCGAGCTGGCCCGCCGGCTCACCACCGAGACGCTGCCCGCCGGTGTGCGGGTCGCCGATTACGGAATTCGGGGGATGCACCTGGCCTATGACCTCCTTGAGATGGCCCCGGACACCACAATCCTGCTCGACGCCATTTCGCGCGGCGACGAGCCAGGAACGATATACGTGCTCGAGATTGGATCCGGCGACGTACCGGGCATCGAGCCGTCAGCTGTCGACGCGCACGGGATGACTCCCGACGCGGTGCTCGCGCTGCTGGAAAGCCTCGGCGGCAGCGCGGGGCGGACCTTGCTGGTCGGCTGCGAGCCGGCCAACACCGAGGAAGGTATCGGATTGTCCACGACCGTCGCGGCAGCTGTCGACAGGGCTGTCGGGGTTGTTGTGGATCTGCTCACCGTCAAGGAAGGAAGTGACAGGGATGTTCCGTCTGCTGCGTCGACTGATTTTCTGGGGGTCGGCGATCGGCCTGGCCACTGTAGCGGTGCAGGTCTCCAAGGACGTAGCTCGCTACAAGCAGATTAGCGAGATGTGACCCAACTCCCACCACGGAGGTAATAGCCCATGTGCCTCGGCATCCCGGGCGAGGTGATCGAGATCCTGCCTGACCAACCAGACCTGGCCCAGGTTTCCGTCAGCGGGGTCAAGCGAGCGATCAATATCGGTTTATTGGCCGATGACCCGCCTGTCCCCGGCGACTGGATTCTGATTCACGTCGGTTTCGCGTTATCCAAGATCGACGAACAGGAGGCGAAGGCAGCGATGGACTTCCTGATAGGCATCGGCGAGGCCTACGAGGAAGAGATCGCCGCCCTGCTCGAGTCGCGAATCGAGGAAAAGCAATGAGCGGCATGCGATTCGTCGATGAGTACCGGGATGCCGAGAAGGCTCGCGTGCTGGCCACTAAAATTGCGGCGCTGTGCGAGCCTGGGCGGCACTACAAGTTCATGGAAGTTTGTGGTGGGCACACGCACACCATCTACAAGCACGGACT
>JALZCN010000233.1 GCA_030863045.1 Actinomycetota bacterium
GGTGACACCCACAACGCCGCGTTCCGCAACCTTGCAAACAAGCTGCTCGCCAAACTCTGGCACTGCCTCCAGACCAACACGCCCTACCACGAAACAAGCGCCTGGCCGACACCTGAAACTCCCGCCGCTTGACAACTGACTCGCGTGGGCTGTCTATGTCAAGGTCGCCGGGCGCTGGGTGTATCTGTACCGGGCGATTGACCAGCACGGGCAGGTCATCGACGTGCTGGTGTCCGAGAAGCGGGATCTGACGGCCGCTCATCGGTTCTTGACTCGAGCGTTGGAGCACGGTCCCTGCCCGAGCGAGGTGACCACTGACCGGGCAGCGGCCTATCCGCGAGTGCTCGAGGAGTTGGCACCCGCCGCCTGTCACATCACCGAGCAGTATGCAAATAATCCGATCGAGGCAGATCACGGTCGGTTCAAGGCGCGGCTACGGCCGATGGGCGGGCTCAAACGGCTACGCTCAGCGAAAGTGATCAGCGCGGGGCTCTCATTCATCCAGAACATCCGCCGCGGCCACTACGAACTGGGTGTCGATGTCGACCTGAGCCATCGGCTTTCGGCAGCCTTCAACGAACTCACTTTCACCATCTGATCAGAGCATCACATAAGCCATCCCTGCCCGCTCGCCATCAACGCAACAGCACCGTCTCAAGCTCAAGGCCCGCGGGGTGGCCGATGTATGCATCGTCTGCTGCGACGGCTTGACCGCCCCTGCCCGATGCGATCGGCGTGGTCTGGCCCCAGGCCACCGTGCAGCTGTGCGTGGTGCACTTGATCCGCGCCAGCCTGCGCTATGCCTCCAAAAAGACTGGGGGCCGCTCACCAAGGACCTGCGACTGATCTACACCGCGGTCGACGAACAGGCCGCCGAGGCCGCGCTGGAGGCGTTTGCCCAGCGCTGGGAGCGTCGCTACCCGGCGATCGTGAAACTTTGGCCGACCCACTGCAGCGAGTTCGTGCCGTTCCTGGCCGTCCCGCCCGACCTGCGCCGCGTCGTGTACACGACCAACCTGATCGAGTCGATGAACGCGCGGCTACGCAAGGTCACCCGCAACCGCGGCCAGTTCCCCTCCGAACAAGCCGCGCTGAAGGTGCTCTACCTCGCGGTTGGCAACCTCGAGGACTACCGGCGGTCCAATACCGGTTCCCGAAGTTCAGGCTGGCAACAGGCGTTACAAGCCTTCACGATCTACTTCGACAGCCGACTCCCAAACCCCATGACCGCCACGATCACTTACACAGAGGTCCGGACGCTCCCGTGTCCAATCCACGCAGCTGTCTGGCGCGGTGGTTGGGGCGCCGGGTCGGATCAGCAGACACAGCCCGGGGGGAGGACGATGCCGCCGTGCTCACCGCTGTGCTGTTCGGGATGGCCGCGTCCAGCGCCCTGGTCATCGGTGCCCTCTTTGGCGCGCGCTGGAGCCCGCCGAAGCGGGTGACGGGGGTGCTGCTGGCGTTTGCCAGCGGCGCGCTGATCTCGGCGCTGGCGTTTGAGCTGTTCGAGGAGTCGTTCACGATGGGTGGTGCGGTGCGCGCTGGGCTGGGGCTCCTCGCGGGGGCCGCGACGTTCGTCGCCGTCGACACGGCCCTGGACCGCTACGTCAGCGGCAAGTCCGGGCCGGAGCAGCGCGAGGTCGTTGCCTCCGGCGTCCGTAGCGGGGTGGGTCTGGCGCTGCTGGCGGCGGTGACGCTGGACGGGGTACCGGAGAACCTCGCGCTCGGGGTGTCATTGGTAGGCGGCGCCTCGCTGTCCCTGCTCGTCGCGATCTTCTTCTCAAACCTGCCGGAGTCGCTGGTGGGTGCCGTCGCTATGCGTGAGTCGGGGCTGCGTTCGCGCACTGTGGTGTTGACGTGGGTTGCTTGTGCGGTGCTGTTGGCCGCGGCGGTCGTGCTGGGCCGGGGCCTGGCGAGCGGGTTGAGCGAGCATGTCCTGGCGGTGGCGCTGGCATTCGCTGGAGGAGCGGTGCTGGCTTCGCTTGCCGACACGCTCATGCCCGAGGCGTTCGAGCACGGCCGGCCGCTCAACGCGTTCGCCACCGCCGCGGGGTTCTTCCTGTCGTTTATGCTTGCAGCCTGATCAATCAGGGCCTGGTCAACCTTGCGG
The DNA here is from genome assembly GCA_030863045.1 of Actinomycetota bacterium. Lineage (GTDB taxonomy): Bacteria > Actinomycetota > Actinomycetes > Mycobacteriales > Pseudonocardiaceae. The sequence continues at coordinate 2,111 of JALZCN010000233.1, forward strand.
AACAGGCGGCCTGCCGAGGAGTTCGCATCTCTTCGGGCGCGCCCATATATGACC
>JALZCN010000242.1 GCA_030863045.1 Actinomycetota bacterium
GCCTCGGCGAGCGGGTACCGGCCGCCGATGGTGATCCGCAGTGACCCGGCCAGCATTGCATCGAACACCTCGGTGGCGCGCCAGATGAGCTCCTCGCGGCTCGCGACATAGTCCGCCAGCTTTGGGCGGGTGAGGAAAACCGAGCCGGCCGAGTTCAGTCGCATCGGGTCCACTGGCGGCACCGGTCCGCTGGACGCGCCGTAAAGGGCGAGCAGCCCGCGCTTGCGCAGCGCGGTAAGGCTGGCGTCGAACGTCGAGGCGCCCACCCCGTCGTAGACGGCGGCGACGCCGTCCCCACCCGTCAACCTGCGTACTTCAGCCGCCACGTCGTCGACCTCAGTGTAGCGGATCACCTCCGCCGCTCCAGCTTCCCGAGCCAACCGCTCCTTCTCAGCGGTGGATACGGTCCCGATCACCCGACCGCCGCGGGCGGTGGCCAGTTGGGTGAGGAACAAGCCCATCCCGCCCGCCGCAGCGTGCACCAGCACGGTCTCGCCGGGCTGCACGGCATGTACGGACACGGTGAGATAGTGCGCGGTCATGCCCTGCAGCAGGCTGCCGGCGGCGGTCTCGGTGTCCACACCCGGAGGCACCGGCACGGCCTGCTCAGCAGATACCACGGCAAGCTCCGCGTAGCTGCCGAGACTGGTCGCCCAGGCAACCCGGTCACCGACGGCGATGCCCTCAGTGCCGGACGCCACGGCGGTGACGGTGCCAGCGCCCTCTGCGCCCGGGATAAACGGCAGCGGCATCGGATACGCGCCGCTGCGAAGGTAGGTATCCACGTAATTGACCCCGGCTGCGGCGAGCTTGACGAGCAACTGGCCGGGGCCCGGTTCGGGATCGGCCAATTCGACCAGTCGAAGCACTTCGGGGCCGCCGGTTTCGGTGATCTGGATGGCGCGCACGCCGGCAGCCTACGAGTCACGGACAGTGGTGCGCCGAGCTGGCCCGAGGGGTAGGCACCCGAGCCCGACTCACGCTTCCCAGTGATCGCTATCTCGGAGATAGAGCCGCGCTCAGTGGCCTGTTGCCTCATTGCGGCGCGAATCGCAAGAACCTCCAACGTGGTTGATCCTTGCGAACAGCGATCACCCCGACTGGAGAGCGCCACAGTGCCCGCCAACCGTAGGGTCAATGGTATTGCGACGCGTAAGGTGACCCTGGCGACATCCTCGCCATCCCCGTCACCGGCCATGGGCTTTGCCTATGCCGGCGACTTGTCCAAGCTTTACCGTGCCTGGACGGGGGATCGGATCGGCGAGCTGGACACCACGACCCTGACCCGGCTCGACGGCGCCCTACGAGCGGCCCTTGACTTGTGACCTCTGTCTTTGGGCGCCGGGCTCACCAGCAGCCGGTCGGAGGTTCCTGGGGCGAGTCGTGCTGGGCCAGCAGCGATCACTGCGGGTGCAGGGAAAGCCGAGCGCCGATGACCGGGCGCTCACGCGGCCCTACGGAACGGTTGCCGACCACATCGCCACGTTCTAATTCCTGCTCACTGAGCTCGAAACCCATGCTGCGCAAGAACGCCTCACCCGGAGTCCAGCCCAGCGTGTTCGTGGCAGTGACGACGGCGACGCCGTCATCCGCCGCCTGCTCCAGCAGAGCGTTCGCAACGGCGGCGCCCAGTCCCTGCCGACGACGGTCGGTCCGGATCAGGAACAATCCGACCGCACAGCCGGTCGGACCGGGGTGCCCCACCACCGCCTCGACTAGACCGACCACCTCAAATTCATGGGATCCCTCCACTACCACAAGCACGCGCTTGCCTTTGGGGTCTGCTCCCTCCGGGAGACTGTAGAAAAGGCTTTGCACGTCGCCGTCGGACGGCAGACTTCCGGTGGCCGTCTCGAACCAGTCAGCCGACGCCTGGAACAGGTCTGCCACAGCGGGCTCATCGGCTGGCACGAACTCACGGACTTCGATGGTGCGGGAGCCGACGTCCAGAAGAAGCGGAAGGCCCATGATCAGAACACTAGCAATCCGCCCGCGGTAACCACGCGCTGAGCGAAGCCGGTCGCCGGGTCGTGGCCAGTGGTCGTCATCCGGACACCGCCCGGCGAGCGAGCAGCGGCTGCTCGGCGCGCTACCCGAGCGAACGAGCAGTCAGCCGGCGGGTCCTTCCTTAGCGAGCATGTCGCCGAGGAATCCGACGATTCGGTGTAGGTACCCGTCGTCGTTAATCTCGGCGATGTCGAGGCCCGCGAACACTACGGTTCCGTCCAAGGAGACGAGCTCCCACCCGTATCGAGCAAAATTGTGGTGCGCATCGATTCGGTGGTTCGACCGAAGGTGTGACCGCTCGCCATCGAATCGTTCTTTCCGGCCGACCCGACAACCGCCGATAGCCTCGGTCAACCCGAGCGGCCTTCGGTGACGTAAGCGCCGCCGGGTGCGGCGTAGTTGAGCGTGACGCCCACGGCCCCGTCGGGCGCGCTGTAGGTGCGGGTGGGATTATGAGCTAAGATCACCTGGCCACCACCCTCGGGGCCAAACGCGGGGATCACCGGGCTCAGGCTGCGATCAGCGTTGATTCACGACGCCAGATTCAGATAACCCCGGGCGGCATCCACGGTGCGGCTACTCCAGTCCTGCACCCCGAAGCCGAACGCGAAGCTACCTTCCCACCCACCGGCGGGGTCGAAGCCGACGTCGTAATTGCGCTGCGGCCAGCTGCGCGGGTCGCTGTCGGGATCCGCGGGCAACGGGGTGGCGGGTAGCTGATCCATCTGGTGACGCTCCTTACGGCGATGCGGTCGTCCGATGAGTGCGGCGAACTGGGCGCGGGTACCGCGGTAGTGATCGGCGTCGATGAGGCGACCGGCCACCTGCGCGCGGTCGGTGAACTGCAGCACCTCGACGTCCAGCGAGCCATAGGAGTCCCAGCCGGCCGGAGTGTGCGACTGATACATCACTGATGCGGGCGCAGACGGGACGCTCGGGCTGACGTACCGCGAGGCCCACAACGGTGGTAGTCCAGCAAGCGACGGGCGCCCCAGCCGGTCCCAATACCACCGGGGCAGATACAACAGCGGCACCACGGCCCCAAGGCGCTGGCAGGCTCGCAGGAAGCTGCGGATGCCAGCCATGGTCAAGGTCGGCGTGCGACCGTCAGAGGCGAGCGCCTCGGCGTCGAGCATCCCGGGTACTCCGGTGGTGCGCAGGGCGTTGACGAACACCCTCGCCTGCGAGTCCTCATTCCCAGCTCGCAGGTAGTGGTATCCCAGACACAACAGCCCAACCGTGCGACCCCGACGTAAGAAGTCCGCAGATCCGACTGCCAGATATGACCCGTCGGTTCCCTCGGACACCTTGACGGCCATGAAGTCGAAGCCCTCGCGGCGAATCCCCTCGATGTTGATGCCAGCCTGGAAGCGCGGGTGGATGTCGACCCCATAGATCGCCATGACGGCCTTCCGGCAGCAGGTCGCCCGAGGGCGACGGGCGACGGATGGGTCCGCGAGACCAGAGCGGCGCAGCGGTCGACCACCCGGCGCCGGCAGCTTAGGCGGTACCCGCGCCGGCGAGCGGGCGGGTGCTACCGGCGGTGACGGCGAGCAGATCGTCACGGACCCGGCTGCTCGTCCACAGCGCGGCCATCGCCACGACCACTGCAGCAGCACCCAGGACGTGCAGCGAAACCAGCGCTTCGGGCACTCCGGTGAGGTATTGCGCGACACCGAGCGTGCCCTGCGCGAGCACCACGCAGACCAGCATCAAGTAGCGCCGCCAGGTGCGGCCGGGTACCCCGGCTGCACGAAGCGCGAAGCCGAGACCGGTGAGCAACCCGAGAAAGGCGATGAGCAGGTTGGCGTGCAGTTGCGCCAACGCCGGAACACTTACCGCGAGCCGTGGGGTGGCAGCGTCGCCGGCGTGAGGCCCCGCGGAGGTCACCAAAGTCCCGGCGATCAGCAATGCCGCCAGCACCGTGGTGGCGGTGTACAGCAAGCCACGCAGCGGGCCAGGTAGGTGCCAGCGCGGCGGTGCATCACCTTCGGCGAAGGCGGCAACCAGTAGCACTGCCAGCCATACCAACACCATCGATACGAGAAAATGCATAGCGACCGTCCACCACATCAGCCCGGTCAGGACCGTGACACCTCCAATGACTGCCTGGGCCACGACACCGACCGGCATCGTCGCGGCCAGCAGAACCAGCCGGCGGCGCCTGGGTCGGATGAACAACGCGACGATCAGGCAGGCCAACCCGACGAGGCCGACCAAGCCGACGAGCAGGCGGTTGCCGAACTCAATCCACTGGTGCAGCGCTGCGACTTCGGGATGCGGCTGCGGCACCAGGCTGCCCGGGAAACACTGCGGCCAGGTCGGGCAGCCCAGCCCCGAACCGGTGACGCGCACCACCGAGCCGGTCACCGCGATGCCCGCCTGGGTGATCACAGCAGCGACGGCGGTGATCCGCCCCACAGCAAGCCAGGGATGAACGAGCACGGCCTCGATCGTAGGTCGCCGACGTGTGGATCGGCCGACGGCGTGACTCAGGACAGTCGCAGCATCCGGGCGGCGAGCACGCCGGCGCCAGCTGTCCACGCCAGCAGCACACCCAGTGCTTCCCACGGGGCGGCGCCGCCGACCAGGGCGGCGTGCAGACCCTCGGCCAGCGCGCCGGAGGGCAGCGTGGCGGCGATCGTGGAGAGCGGACCGGGCAACGCCTCAACGGACAGCACGATGCCGCCCGCCACGACGAGTGCCAGCCAGACCGTGTTGGCTACCGCGAGCACTACTTCGGCCCGTAGCGTGCCACCGAGCAGCACCCCGAGCGCGCCGAATGCGGCCGTGCCGGCGAGGGTCAGCAGCGCGGCGGGACCGAGACCGGTTGGCTCCGGACGCCAGCCCAGCACTGCGGCGACAGCCCCGAGCACCAGCAGCTGCACCAGCACTACGCCGAGCACCGCGAGCATCCGACCTGTGACCAGTGACCAGCGTGGTAGTGCGGTGGCGGCCAATCGTTTGAGCACCCCGTAGCGGCGGTCGAAGCCCAGCGCGATGGCTTGACCGGTGAACGCGGTGGACATCACGGCCAGCGCAAGGATCCGCGGAGTGACGTTGTCCACCCTGGGGCTGGGCAACGGCACCACCGTCAGGACGGTGAGTCCGATCAGCAAGCCCAGTGGGATGAGTAGGGTGAGCAGAACCTGCTCCCCGTTGCGAAGCGTGAGTACGAACTCGGTGCGGGCCTGAGTGAGCAACATCCGCGACAGCCGGCCCGGCCCCGGTGCCGGCGTGAAGGTGCCGGGGGAGAAGGTGGTCATGACCGCAGCTCCCGTCCGGTGAGCTCGAGGAACACGTCCTCCAGGCTGCGCCTACACACTCGCAGGTCCTCGGCGAACACCCCCTGCTGGGCACACCACGCTGTCACGGTGGCCATCACCTGTGGGTCGATCAAACCCTCGACGAGGTAGCCACCAGGGCGCGGTTCACTGGCTTGACACCCCTCGGGCAGTGCGGTGCACAGCGGGCGAAGGTCCATGCCGGGACGGGCCTCGAACCGCAGTTGCCGGTGCGCGCCCGCAGTAGTCAGCTCGGCGGGGCTGCCCTGGGCCACCACTCGGCCATGATCAATGATCACCACCTGATCGGCCAGCGCCTCGGCCTCCTCCATCAAGTGGGTGGTGAACAGCACGCTGACGCCGTCCGCGCGTAGCCTTCCGATGATGTCCCAGGCCAGCCGCCGGGCCTGCGGGTCCATGCCGGCGGTGGGTTCGTCGAGGAACACCACCTCCGGTCGGCCGACCAGTGCGCAGGCCAACGCGAGGCGCTGCTGCTGGCCGCCGGACAGCCGTTTGTAGGGCACCCGCGCGACACCCGCGAGCCCCAGCACGTCGAGCAGCCATCCGACGTCCAGCGGATGCGCGGCGCAGGCCGCAACCAGACCGAGCATCTCGGCGGCCCGTACGCCCGGGTAGGCCCCGCCGCCCTGAGGCATCACCCCGACTCGGGGCCGCAGCGCGGCACCGTCGGCAATCGGGTCCAAGCCCAGCACCCGGACCACCCCGGCGTCCGGGCGTAGGAACCCCTCGCACATCTCCATCGTGGTGGTCTTGCCTGCACCGTTAGGGCCCAACAGAGCCAGCACCGTGCCAACCGGCATCGTGAGGTCGAGCCCGTTGACGGCCCGGACGGCACCGAAGGCCCGCATGAGGCCGCAGACGTCCACAGCGGCCGGTTGCGCGGAGGGGCTCACGCCTCCGAGCCTAGATCGCGATCCCTGATACGGGTCTACCGGCATCGTCCCCGCATTCAGCGGGCTCAGCGGGCCTAATGGTCTTTTTGATAACCAAGCTGAGTCCGCTGAATGCGCTATCCGCCCCGCAGTACCCCGAGTAGTGGGGGGGTGCGGGCGCGAACCAGGAGTACGGGGATGATCAGGGTGACGGCTGCGGCTGCGATGGCCGAAGGGATCACCCATACCCGGAACAGGAAGTCCGAGCCGGTAGGGGAGACCACCACCGCGAGCAGTGCTGAGGCCGCGGTGGCGGTGGCGCGAAAGGCCGGGTGGGTGGCGGACGCCGCCAACGGGATCGCCGCCCACAGCAGGTACCACGGATGAACCACCGGCCCAAGCAGCACCACGGCGCCCAGCCCGATTCCTAGCCCGGCCAGCGGCTCAACCCGTCCCCGCCAGCAGCGCCACAGCAGCAGCAGGCAGATCATGCCCGAGGCGGTCAGTCCGACGAGCCGGGTCAGCGCGAGCACCGACGTGGACTGGTCGCCCAATCCGAACAGGCTGCCGATCCACCCGGCCAGCAAACCGAGATCGGTCACCACCGACATCCAGCTACGCACCGCGTTGGGAGTGCCCAGCGCACCCGTCCAACCAAAGCCCAACCCGGTGCCCAGCCCGATCGCCACCGTGCTGGCCACCGCTACCCCGCCGACTGCTGCCGCTGCCCACGCCAGGTCGCGCAGCCGGCCACCTCGCTCCCGGGCGAACCATGCCATGACAAAGCCGAGGGCCAGCGCCGCGGGGACCTTCACTTGAGCTGCGGCCGCGATGAGCGCGGTGCCGCCGAGCAAGGCGGGTCCCACCTCCGGCCTGCGCAGTGCCAGCTCCAAGCCGACCAGCAACAAACCGACCATCAGGGCCTCGTTGTGTGCTCCACTGACCAGGTGGAACAGCACCAACGGGTTGGCAGCGCCGAGCCACAGCGCGAACACCGGTGAGACACCCGCCCGCCTGGCCAGCCGCGGTAGCGCCCAAATGATCATGATCAGTCCAGCCAACGCGAGGGCACGGTGCAGCAGGACGCCGAGCACCACGTTATCGCCGACGATCCAGTCGATCGGCCTGCCCAGGCTGAGGAACAACGGACCGTAGGGTGCCGGCGTGTCCCGCCATATGGTGGGGATTCCTCGGACCAGTGGATGGTCCACACCCAGGGCATCAGCCGGACCGAGGACATAGGGGTCCAGCCCGCGGTTGACCATTGCACTCTGCGCCAGGTAACTGAAGACGTCGCGGCTGAACAGCGGCGGGGCGACCAGCAGCGGCAACAACCACGTCAGCGCGGTGCGGTCCAGCTGGGCCCGGGAGATCAGCCGGACCCGGCCGGGAGCGGCCAGAGCGCCGAGCCACAGCCAGGCCAGCACCACCATGAAGATGCCGGTGTAGGCAACCGCCAACGATGCGGTGGGCATTCGGGTGAACAGGCCCAGCACCGGGCGCCCGACCACCGGATTGCCCAGCACCGGAGCTGTGCCTGCACCGAGCGATCCCACGCCCATGAGCAATGTCCCGACGGTGCCGAACCGGCGTACCGTGCCGAGCTGGCGGATTTCGGCCGGGCTCAGGTCGGTGCCGCCGGGCAGGGCGTCAGGCGCTTCCCGGGCGAGCTTGGGGGCCCCCATATCACGCACCTTCCCGGCCACCACGCCGCGAAGGGTAGCGCTGTGGCCGTCGGCGTCCGCCACGGAGCAAAACTGGCGCTTTGCAGGCACCCACTGAAATACGTAACATGGACGTTGTGAAAAACGTCGGGACCGCCAGTGGTGAGCGCGGGACCCGGGAATCGGTGGCGCGGATGCTGCTGGAGCACGGTCCGGTGACAGCAGCACAAGTGGCCGATTCGCTGGGGTTGAGCGCTGCAGCGGTGCGCCGCCATCTCGACGTCCTGCTCGCTGGCGGCCAGGCCAGTTACCGCTCGGCACCGCGGCGAGGTCCCCGCGGCCGGGGGCGTCCCGCAAAGTTGTTCATGCTCACCGACGCTGGCCGGGCTCGGTTCGAGCACACCTACGACGATCTAGCGGTGGCCGCCTTACGTTTCCTGTCCGAGCGCGATGGTGAGCAGGCAGTGCGCTCGTTCGCCGAGCGCCGGGTGACCGACCTGGTCGATCGGCACCGGGCTGCGGTGGTCGCCGCGCCCACCCCGGCGGCCCGCGCTCAGCTGCTCGCCGTCGCGCTGAGTAACGAAGGTTACGCTGCGTCAGCAGAGAACGTTGGTGCCGGTGCGCAGTTGTGCCAGCATCACTGCCCCGTCTCGCACGTGGCCGCGGAGTTCCCCCAGCTGTGTGAAGCCGAGACCGCCGCCTTCGCCGACCTGCTCGGCGTCCATGTGCAGCGGCTGGCCACCATCGCCCGCGGTGACGCGGTATGCACCACGCATGTTCCGACTGTTCCCACCACTCCCACCACGACCGGATGGAGGCGTCCGACGCATGACGACTGCCCCTGAGCAGGATGTACGAGCCCAGGTTGCGCTGCCGACACCTCTTACCCAGGAGGAGACGCTGGCCAGCCTGGGCCGCTACGAATACGGCTGGGCCGACTCCGACGCGGCAGGCGCCAGCGCCCAGCGTGGGTTGTCCGAAGCGGTGGTGCGCGATATTTCGGCTAAGAAGAATGAGCCGGAGTGGATGCTGGAGACCAGGCTGAAGGCATTGCGGCTGTTCCGGCGCAAGCCGATGCCGCACTGGGGTGCTGACCTGTCCGGCATCGACTTCGACAACATCAAGTACTTCGTCCGGTCAACGGAGAAGCAAGCCGCCTCCTGGGATGAGCTGCCCGAGGACATCAAGGCCACCTACGACCGGTTGGGTATTCCCGAGGCGGAAAAGGCCCGGCTGGTGGCCGGTGTGGCGGCGCAGTACGAGTCCGAAGTCGTCTACCACAAGATCCGGGAGGATCTTGAGGAGCAGGGCGTACTGTTCCTGGACACCGACACCGGGCTGCGCGAGCACCCGGAGATCTTCCAGCAGTACTTCGCCAGTGTGATTCCGGCGGGGGACAACAAGTTCGCCGCATTGAACACCGCAGTGTGGTCTGGTGGGTCGTTCATCTACGTGCCGCCCGGCGTGCACGTCGACATCCCGCTGCAGGCCTACTTCCGGATCAATACCGAGAACATGGGCCAGTTCGAGCGGACACTGATCATCGTCGACGAGGGCGCATACGTGCACTACGTCGAGGGTTGCACGGCGCCGATCTACAAGTCCGACTCGCTGCACTCCGCGGTGGTCGAGATTGTCGTCAAGAAGGGCGGCCGCTGCCGGTACACCACGATCCAGAACTGGTCGAACAACGTCTACAACCTGGTCACCAAGCGGGCCACCGCCGCCGAGGGCGCGACCATGGAGTGGATCGACGGCAACCTCGGCTCCAAGGTCACCATGAAGTACCCGTCGGTCTGGCTGATCGGCGAGCACGCCAAGGGCGAGGTCCTCTCGGTGGCCTGTGCCGGTGAGGGTCAGCACCAGGACGCCGGGGCGAAGATGGTGCACGCCGCACCGCACACGTCGAGCACGATCGTGTCGAAGTCGGTGGCCCGTGGCGGTGGCCGCACCTCCTACCGCGGGCTGGTGCAGGTCAACGAAGGCAGCCACCACTCACGTTCCACGGTGAAGTGTGACGCCTTGCTGGTCGACCAGATCAGCCGCTCGGACACCTATCCCTACGTCGATATCCGCGAGGACGACGTGTCGATGGGGCACGAGGCTACCGTCTCCAAAGTCAGCGACGATCAGCTGTTCTACCTGATGAGCCGTGGGCTGTCCGAGGACGAGGCGATGGCAATGATCGTGCGCGGGTTCATCGAGCCGATCGCTCGCGAGCTGCCCATGGAGTACGCCCTGGAGCTCAACCGTCTGATCGAGCTGCAGATGGAAGGAGCCGTCGGCTGATATGACGGCTACCACTGGCCGGCCGACCGAGCACGGTCTGGTCGCGCACTCGCATGGCGATGTGCCGATGGCCTCCCGGGGCCAGCGCTTCACCTCCTACGACGTGGACGCGTTCGAGGTTCCCACCGGGCGGGAGGAGGACTGGAGGTTCACGCCGTTGCGGCGGCTGCGCGGGTTGCACCAAGGTGCCGCGGCTACCGGCAGCGCGCAAGTCACCGTGCACGCGGGCGAGGGCGTCACCGTCGAGGACGTCAGCCCATCCGACCCACGCCTCGGTGGCGGCGGCGTCCCTGCCGACCGGGTTGCGGCGCAGGCGTGGAGCTCCGCGGCGCAGACCACCGTGGTATCCGTGCCGGCGCATACCCGGATCGAGGACCCGGTGACGATCACCATCACCGGGCCGGGCATCGGCCAGGTCGCCTACGGGCATGTGCAGGTGCGCCTGGAGGCATTCGCCGAGGCCGTGGTGGTGCTCGACTACCTGGGCAGCGGCACGTACGCGGAGAACGTCGAACTGGTCGTGGCCGACGGTGCCCGGCTGACCTTGGTCAGCGTGCAGGATTGGTCCGACGACGCGGTGCACGTTGGCGCGCAGCACACCCGGTTGGGTCGCGACGCGGTGCTGAGAGCCACCACGGTGAGCCTGGGCGGGGATCTGGTCCGGCAATCCCCAACAGTGACGTTCACCCAGCCCGGCGGCGACGCCGAACTGCTCGGCCTGTATTTCGCCGACGCCGGGCAACACCTCGAGCACCGCTTGCTGGTGGACCACGCTGTCCCGCACTGCCGGTCCAACGTCGCCTACAAGGGCGCGCTGCAGGGCAGCCCTGGACAACCCGACGCGCACACGGTGTGGATCGGCGACGTGCTCATCCAGGCGACCGCTGAGGGCACCGAAACCTTCGAGGTCAACCGCAACCTGGTGCTCACCGACGGGGCCCGGGCCGACTCGGTGCCCAACCTGGAGATCGAGACCGGGGAGATCGTCGGCGCCGGGCACGCCAGTACAACCGGCCGCTTCGACGACGAGCAGCTGTTCTACCTGACCTCTCGAGGCATCCCCGCCGACCAGGCCCGCCGGCTGGTCGTCCGGGGCTTTTTCGGTGAGATCCTGCAAAAGATCACCGTTGCGCCGGTACGCGAGCGGCTGGAAGCAGCGATCGAGGCCGAGCTCGAGGCGGTGGGAGTATGACCGCCGACGTACTTTTCAGCGCGGAGGCGGCGATATGACCGCAGTCCGGGTCTGTGGCCTGACCGATCTCAAGGACGACGTGCCCGCCGGTTTCCAGGTCAACAATGTGCCGGTGGTGCTGGTTCGCCAGGGCGAGCAGGTTTATGCGCTGGCTGACGTCTGTTCGCACGCCGAGATCGCGTTGTCCGAAGGCGAAATGACGCGCAAGGGTCTGGAGTGCTGGCTGCACGGGTCCTGCTTTGATCTGGCCACCGGAGAGCCGTCCTCACCACCGGCATCCGAACCGGTGGACACCTACGCCGTGACTATCGACGGTGACGATGTGTACGTCGACACATCTACCCCAACCAACCGCTAGCAGGAGTGCGAGAACACACCGATGACCACCCTGGAGATCAAGGATCTGCACGTCGCAGTGCCCACTGACGATGAGCAGGCTCCCGAGAAAGAGATCCTGCGCGGCGTTGATCTGACCGTCCGGGCGGGGGAGACCCACGCGATGATGGGCCCGAACGGGTCGGGCAAGTCCACCCTGGCCTACTCGATCGCGGGGCATCCGAAGTACCGGGTCACCTCGGGTCAGGTGCTCCTCGACGGCGTCGACGTGCTGTCCATGTCAGTAGATGAACGGGCCCGAGCCGGACTCTTTCTCGCCATGCAGTACCCGGTCGAGGTACCCGGCGTCTCGATGTCGAACTTCCTGCGCACTGCCGCCACCGCGATCCGCGGGGAGGCGCCCAAGCTGCGCACCTGGGTCAAGGAGGTCAAGGCGGCGATGTCCGAGCTGGACATCGATCCGGCCTTCGCTGAGCGCAGCGTGAATGAGGGTTTCTCCGGCGGTGAGAAGAAGCGCCACGAGATCCTGCAGCTGTCCCTGCTCAAACCCAAGATCGCGGTGCTGGATGAGACCGACTCTGGCCTGGACGTCGACGCGTTGCGGGTGGTTTCCCAAGGAGTGAACCGGTACCGGGCCAGCGGGGACGTCGGCGTGCTGTTGATCACCCACTA
>JALZCN010000246.1 GCA_030863045.1 Actinomycetota bacterium
CACCTACCGCGCCGACGGCGAGCTCCGTCATCTGCCACATCCGCCGCACCGGGCGCGCCACCAGCAGCAGCACCAGGGTGATCATCCCGGCGAGCAACATCTGCGCGAGCACCGAGATGTTGCGCGACGGATCGAACACCCACACCATCACCAGGGTGTGCAGCGCGGCCAGCGCCGAGAGCACGACGACGTTGAGCAGCGCGGCACCGACGGCGCGACCGACACCGCGTAGCAAGTCGTGGTACAGGATCGCGACCAGGCCGATGATCGGGCCGAGCAGGATCACCACCCGCAACAGCACCTGGGCCAGCAGCAGTGCCGCCTGGGCAAGGAGCTGGAACAGCCCGAACATCAACGACTGCAGGGCGGCCAGGAACCCGACACCGATCCGGTTGCCGTCGACTCCCTGGAAGTAGCCGTAGGCGCTACCGGTTCGGTCGGCGATGGCCTTGTATTCCTGCTTCTTGCGGTCCGCGACGCCGGATCTCGGATCGTCCGCGCCGTCGGCGATCTCTTGCTTGGTGTAGGCCTGCGCGCGAACCAGGTCACGGCCCAGCTGGGTGGCCTGCGGCCCGTCCGGGGAACCGAACTCTCCGCGTAGCCAGTTGCGGTAAATGATCTGGTCGTGCAGCAGGGTCGGTAATGCATCACGCTGCTCGACGCCGACCTCGTTGAGGAATCCGGTGCGTATCTGGTTGCTGCCGTCGACCAGGACCCCATCGAGCACCTGGGTGTACAGCAACGGAGTGAGGTAGGTCGCGGCGGCGAACCAGATGCCCGCCAGCGCCCACGCCGCCCGCTTGCTGACGGTGGCGAGGTCACCGCGCCAAATGGAGCGGAACAGCACGATCGACAGCAGCACCGCGATCAACCCGAACCAGGGCGCGAACACGCTGTCGTACAGCGCGACCGTGCCGATGACGATGAGGTCGTTGAGCGGGGCGAGCAGACCACCATCGGCGAGCGCGTAGTGCAACCCGTTGGTGGCGCCGATAACTGCCTTGCCGATGTCGAACAGCAGGTTGCCCGTCCAGGTATCGATCACCGCGTTGGGGTTACGCAGGCCTGATGGACCGCAACCCAGGTCGTAGGTGTGCCACACCAGCCCGGCGTAGCCGACTTCGGCATACACGCTGTCCGGCGCGCCAGCCTGCAGCGGCGTGGCGTCAATGGCGCCGATCATCCCGGACCCGGGCCGCTCCGGGTTAGGGGCTTGCTTGCAGTCATCGACTCCAGGAACCTGCGCCAGCACTGGCGATCCGAGCGCGATCTGCACGCCGAGCACCGCGATGATCGCCATCAGCAGCGCCGCGATCCTCCAGCCGTGCAGTGCTCGGATTGTCATGCTCTTGCCCTGACCGCGGCTGCCGGACCGATCCCGTTGCGCACCGAGCCGTTGGGCTCGTCAAGCACGATGTCCGGCTCGCCGGGCAACTCAGCACCTGGGAGGTCCCCGCGCAGGGCATCCGGGGTGGTGTCCAGTGCGGCGCACAGATGCTTCAGGTGGGTTCCCGAGAAGTCCACCCGAACTCGCTCCACCCCACCGGCGCCGTCGCCGAAGATGAACTGCCGTGGTGCGCGGTCCCGTTCGGTGGCCACCCGATCACCGCCCGGGCGGCGCCCGAGTGACGCCACCACCTGCTCGTATCCCGCCTCGATAGGAACCTTGAGCAGTCGCAGCGCATCAGCCTGCGCGGGCTCGTCGTCCAGCCTCCCGACGAAGACCGAGTCCAGCAGCGACACGAAACCCTGGATCTTGAGGAAGTCGGCCGGGATCTGTGACGACAGCAGCACGCGCACATTCCACTTGCGGGAGTCCCGGGCGAAGCGGTTCATCAACACCCGACCGGTGGGGACCTCGGACAGGAAGAAAGCCTCGTCGATCCACACTCCCTTGCGCTGGTCACGCGGTCGTTCGTAAATCGAGCGCTGGGTCAACCAGGCCGCGAGGTTGAGCAGCTCCACACCGAGCGACTCGGCATCGGTCCAGTGCTCCCGGCCGACGTTGTCCTTGGGCAGGGTCAGGCCGGACATGGTCAGCACGGTGAGCCGGTCGTCGCGCACCTCGGTGTAGGGGTCGGCACCCTGCTCCGGAATGAGCAACGACATCCGTTCGCGCATCTCGTCGAGGAAGTCGGCGACCACGATGGCGTGCTCGTGGTGTTCGGAGGGATCGCGGCGCAGCATCTCGAAAACCTGCCCCGGATGCGCGTCGGGTCGCCCACCCACCGCACGGACCGCGCGGAGCAGCACGATGCGGGTCTTGGCCATCCGCGCGACCTCGAAGGGCAACACGCCAGTGAGCACGTCGAGCACCAGCCGGCGCCGGGTCGCGGCGGTCAGCGCCTTCTCCCGCCGCCAGGCCCGTTCGGGGTCCTCCTCATCGAGGAAATGCGCCATCTCAGGCTCGGCCACCACCCGGTAAGGGTTGAGGATGCCGGGCTGAGCGTTGAGCAGGTTGATCGGCCGGGCGTAGGGCCGCAGCTCAGGCAGCTCACACAGTCGCGCCAACGGGCCGGAGGGGTCCAGCAGGGTCCAGTAGGCGCCGGCCCGCAGCGTCTTGTACACGATGCCGCCGCCCAGGAAGGACTTGCCGCCGCCGAGCCCGGCTACCAACGCGGTCAATCCTGAGGAGTCCCGGATCTCTTGGGCCATCCACGGATCCCAGGCGACCGGGCGCCGGGTAGCGGTGCACGTCTCGCCGAGCAGGATGCCGCGCCGGTCTCCGACATCCGCCGTGGCGGTGGGTACCGCGGAAGCCGCCCAAACCACCGAACCCCGGCGTAGGTAGGCACTCGACGACAGCGGCTCGCCAGGGATGAACTCGCGGGCCAGCGCGTACTGCGCCTCCGGATGCTCGATGGCGATCTTGGGCTTGTACAGGTCCAGCAGCTGCTGCGCCAAGCGGAGCGCATCGCGCTCAGTGGGCCCCGAGACGGCTACCCGCCACCAGGACCGCACCCTGGTGCCCAGTGCGGTGAAGCCGGAGGTCATCTCGTCGTCGATCTCCAGCACGCGGGTGGCCTGGCGGACCAGGCTCTGTGGCGGCTCGAGGTCGTGCTCATCGGTGTAGTGCCGCACCTGGGAGCGCACCTTGTTCATCTGCCGCTGCAGCTCACCGGCGACGTCCTCCGGGCGGCGCACGTAGATGCGTGCTGACCATTCGACCCCGGCCGGCAGGCGGTCCGACCGCTGCACCCAGGGATCGTCGATCTCGGGGATCCGCAAGCCGTGCATCTGTCCCACGGTGAGCACGACGACGTGCCGGGTGGTGCCGGCATTGGAACCGGTGCGACCGCAGACCGTGAGGGTGGGCGCGTAGGGCTCGGTGTGGAAGTCGGCCGCGTCGGTGAAACTGGCCAGATCCTCGGGTTCCCAGGAGGAGCCGGGTACGGCAGGCAGGTTGCGCGGAGCGGGCAGTCCCAGCGAGCACGACCTGTGCATCAGCCAGGACATCTCCTCGGCGGTGACCGGTCGACCCTCCAGCCCGGCGACCCCGATCACCCCGTCGAGGTGCTCGACCTCGGCGTCGATTGCGACCAGCTCGGCGTCGACGGCGGTGGGGAACACCCGCCGCAACACCGGCGCGGCCCGTTCCACGACCCGATCCACCATGGAGCGGGTCTGCACCTGCACCCCGAGGTAGACCTCCTTCTCGGCCATCGAATGCCCGAGCAGCTGCTGCTGTTCGCCGATCATGTAGTCGTCGAAGGTCAGCGCACCGGGAGTATCGGGTAGTCGCCCCACCGCGTTGCGCGCGTGCGCCTCGGCCCACATCCGGATGGGATACGGGCGGGCCGTGACCCGCAGGTGCAGCCACCGGCCCTGCAGCTCCGCGTACTGGCCGGCAATCGCGTGGATGAGGTCCTGGCGTTGCGCATCCGAGCGGAACGACCAGCGCTGCGAGGCAAGCCGGTACCAGGCGTAGACCTCCTCCCCGCTTCGCACCAGGTGGCCGTCGATAGATCGCAGCGCGATTGAAGGGGTGTAGGTGGGGGCCGCCGCCTCCCCCGGGAGTTTATGGCTGCGCCGGTTGGAGCCACCCTTAGTAGGCCCGTTTCTTCCAGGCGCAGCGGCGGCCATCGGGCGGTGATAGTCCTCCGTAGGCTGCTGATCCCCCTCACCTTTGCTGGGAGGGCGTCGGAGCCCGAACACCTGCACGCTCCTTCCTGCCCCAGCCGCGAGTCGACCGCCGGCCGGGTCGGGGGCGGTCACGTTGCACCCGGATTCGCGCCGCGCTCACGGCGCCACCGCGAACGGCAGTCGCCTTCCGAGGCGCGGTGAGTTCGCGGACCCACATCAGGGCAACGGCGGTCAGCGGACGCTCGTGGGTGATCCGGGAACCGATCAACCGGGTGAGCATGATGGTGATGAGCAGCGCCCAGCCGGTCGAGAAGAAGCTGAAGCCGATGCCCAGCTGGCGTTCGACGCTGAGCACGACGAGAAACATCACCGTTCCGACGCCCCAGGCCACATACCGCGCACGCCAGGGAAACGTCGCCTTGGGCGGGCCGAGCCAGACCGCGTCTACCCGGTAGACGTCATCATCAGTACGGATCCGCAAGGTGGCGTCACTCCCGTCAGCCGCTGAGCAGGCCGGCGATCCACGTCCCGAGGTCCACCCCTGCGCCGGACACGGCCAGCCCGATGACACCCAACGCGATGATCACACCTCCGACTCGTCGCATTACTCCGGCGTTGTCGCCCTTACCGCCTCCCAGCCACAGCAGTAACACCGCCACGGCCAGCAGTAGCAGCGGCACGATGTTGTCCAACATCCATGTGCGCAGGTTCTGCGTGCCCAGTTCGGTGCTCTGGGCGACCACGGTCCACGCAGTCATCGCAACCCCCTCGGGGCTTTGATCACGGTCAGTTCCGAGCGGTCGCCCGGTGGGTTGTGAGTAGACCATGCCAGAGTTGCCGGAGAGTACCCGGCTCGCCACGCCCAGTGGTCACTCGGCCAGTTGAAGGAAGGTCACCACCGCCGAGGTGGACCTGACAGACCCATACTCTGTGCGTTCATCACCCGAACTGATCGGCGCCCTTTCGGTGGCCGTACCCCATCCGTGAAGGTTCGTGACTCGGCCGCGTCACGGCCGGTGAACCGCCCGCTTGGCGCAGCGTTGTCCTTGCCTTCCGCTGCCACCACTCGTTACCACCGGGCTGCCGGCGAACTTGGTGCTCTCAGCCTCCCGAGCTTGACGACAGAGTTATTCGATCAAGCCCTGACCGCGCTGGCGTCGAGGTCGAGAACTGTAGCGCTGCTCAGGGAAAAGTCTGCGGGACACGCTCTAACCACCAAGCGATCCCCCACCGCTTCCG
>JALZCN010000264.1 GCA_030863045.1 Actinomycetota bacterium
CGGCCGCACCGATCAGCTCACGTGCCGTATCGGCCGTTCACCGTCAGTCGTTGCCCGCTCAGCGTCGTCGTGCGGGTGGGCGTCGGTGTTGGTCCCCGCCGGCGTTGCTTCGTGGACCTGGCAGCGATTCACCAGCTGTAGGTGGGGCACCAAGCCGGCCTGAGCCAAGGCATGCAGCGCTTGTCGTTCGGCGCTATCCAGGTCGACGCCGCTCGGCGGGGCTCCCAGCAGAACTGTGATGACACAGTCCCGGCAGGCGTCGCCACGCACCTCACATCGATCACAATCGATCACCATGTCGAGCTCCTGTCTCATTCGTGATCTCGTCACGGTGAACACTAGAACGCGACACTGACAGTTCGGGCAGTCGATTTAGCTGACGCACATGGTTGCCCAGTGGCTCGACACAGCTCCAGAAGAACCGGATTATCCGATCCGGCGGATCGCCGTAACGTCACTCCAAGGAACCCTGGCTACCTTGACCACATCGCCGCTTTGCGGCGCATGGAGATAGAGCCCATTACCCACGTAGAGCCCGATGTGACTGATTGGCCAGTACAGTGCGATCAGGTCGCCCGGCAGCAGCCCCGAGGTGACGGCGGTGCCCACCCTGGCCTGGTCAAAACTCACCCTGGGTAGGTTCACCCCGGCCAGGCGATATGCCCACAGCACCAGACCGGAGCAATCGAAGGTGTTCGGCCCCTCAGCTCCCCAGATGTACGGTGCGCCCTGCCGAGTCAGGGCCGCCCGCACGGCCCTGATCCCAACCGTGTCACCGGCGATTTCGAGCGGGTAGTCGGTGAAGCCTTCGGATGCGTACTGGGCGAACTCGTCGGCGGTGAGCCTGCCCAGACGTTCCTGCACCAGATTGATCTGACGGCCCATCTCGAGGCGGGCCTGGGCCACATCACCGGCAATCCGCGCGGCGTCGAGTTCAGCGACGGCCGCTCGCGTCTCGGCGTCGGTGGCAGCGAGTTGCGCCTGCTCGGCGCGGTCCACGGCGGCCGCGAGCTTGTCCAGTGCGGATTTGCTGCTGACCGCCAACACGTCCAGCGCGGACATCTGGTCCATGAAGTGTTCCGGCGAATCGCTGATCAGCATCGCGGTCAGACTGCTGACCCGGACGCCCTCGAAGGTGGCGCTGGTCAACTGATCAACCTGAGCCCGGAACGCGGTCTGGGCTGCGCGGGCCTGGTCGGCGGTGGCCGTCGCGGCGGCCACGTCACGGCGCGCCCGGTCGGCATCTTCCCGACGGGCGTGCAGCCGATCCGTAGCCAGCTTCCACTGCTCGGTGATCACCTCGGCCTGACGGCTCAACGCACGAACTTCAGCAACCGCTCCGGCAGGTTCGGGAGCGGGAGCAGGGCCTGGATCGGCGACCGCCAGCACTGGTGGCATGCTCAGCACGGCAGCGAAGGCAACGCCAGCCGCCACGGTCCTAAGGACGCGCTTCTGACGATGTGACACCACCCGCGACTGTCTCCGTTCTCGGACCTCAACGTCCGGATGCCTGACTGGTAGCGGGAGATCTCCCCCGTATTGGGCGTAACGGCTGCCCAGGCACGCGGGCGCGGATCTTCACCCGTACGGTGCGTCACGCCACCCAGCAGCGGACCGTTGCCACCCCTTGATTACCCACCGTATACATTAGCCCCGGCCGCTGGCACAGTCAGTGACGGCTGCCAGTCAGCTCGATGTCGCGGACAGCTCGGCGGTCAGCTTTCTCCAGCGCTTGAGCAGCGCGGCCGCAGCGCCGGAGTCGACAGCCTCGGCGGCACGCCTTGTCATTGCAAGGAGGTCGGCGGTCAGATCGCCGGTCGGCCCGCGGTACGCGACCAACGCCGCGGCGGCGTTGAGAAGCACAGCGTCGCGCACCGGGCCAGGATCGCCGGCGAGCAGGCGCAGCACCACCTCGGCGTTACTCGCTGCATCGCCACCGCGCAGATCCTCCCGGCGAGCCGCCGGGATATCCAACGCCGCCGGGTCCACTCGGTCACGCCGCACCGCGCCGCCGTCCACCACCCACACCGAGGTG
>JALZCN010000307.1 GCA_030863045.1 Actinomycetota bacterium
GTACGTAAGCTGGGAATACTGTCGTGGGTACGCCGACGCGGTGCGCGCCGAGAATGGCGGCTGAGCCACTTCATTCGTTTTGGGAGGCATGAAACCTCCGTCGCCAGGACGGGTGGAACCCGGGCCAGGGGGGCCGGCGCCTGGGGCTGCGGCACCTGGGATACCTGCCGTGCCTGGCATACCCTCTGAACCCGGGGAATCCATGCCCTCTGGGCCTGGGGCTCCCTCTTGGCCTGGGGCAGCCCCCGGACCCGGGGGCGTGGGGCGGCCATCCTTATCGTCGGAGTGGCTACTCCCCGGGTTTGGGTAACGCTCTGGGTAGCGGCTTGGGCAGTCTCTTCCCGGGCAAGGCTCGGGAGGAGTCGTAGAGGACGGCGGTGGTTCGGGCGTGGAGGTCGGCGCTGGCGTTGAAGTCGGCTCAGGCGAGGTGGATGGCTTTGCGTCCGACGGTGGCGTATTCGGTCTTGTGGTGGTCCCGGTGGTGGCATCGGACGTGGCTGAATCCGGTGCCGTGGATGGTTCCTGCGAGTCAGTACTCGGCGACGCGGCCAGCTGCTGCTCGAGCTGGTGGTGGCGGGCGGTGAGGTGGTTGCGACCCTCGGCCTCAGCGATCACCGGAAGCTGCTGCTGGATGCGTTTCAACGACTCCCGGGCCTTCGCAGGCTGGCCCTCCCTCAACGCTTTGTCGGCCGCTTGCAGCTCGGTACGGACCGCGGCCGCCGTCTCCACCGAGCGGGCGTACTCCGGGTAAAGCACCTGGGCCACGCCCCACAACTGGTCGTCGGGTTGCGCTGACTTGGCAACCAGGCCAACCCCGGAAAAGGCGATCACGAACACCGCCGCAGCCGCTGCGATCGAGGCGAACACGGGATGACGACGGCGGACCGGCCGGCGGCCGGCGCGGATCGCCGCCAGGGCAGTGTCGGTATCCACCAGCTCGTCGACCGGCTCGTCACGAACTTCACGGCGCCATTGCGCCAGAACGCGCGTCAGTTCGTCGCCGGAATCGATTGGCGTGTCCCCGATGCTGCCGAGCATGTCCAGCAGCGCGTCGTCGGCCTGAACGGCGGCCAGGTCCGCAGGCGTCTGGTGATCCCCATGGGGGTAACCGGCGCGGGGGTAGTCGTCCCGACCAGACATCTCAGTCCACCCCCTCGGTACCCAACAAGACGCGCAGCCGCTGCAGAGCTCGGTGCTGCGCCACCCGAACCGCCCCCGGAGTCGAGTTCACAACCTCGGCGGTTTCCTCAGCGGACAGCCCCTCCACGATCCGCAGGATGAGAATCTCGCGTTGCTTTTCCGGCAGCATGTCCAGCAGTTTGGTCATCCGTTCGGCCAACTCACCCTGCATCGCCCGGGCTTCCGGACCGTCGGTCAGTTCATCCGGGGTATCGGGAATCTCAGCGACCGGCTCAGCGCGATTACGCGCCGAGGACCGGTGAGCATCTGCCACCTTGTGTGCGGCGATGCCGTACACAAAGGCGATGAACGGCCGGCCTTGGTCGCGATAACTGGGCAGGGCAGTGAGCACCGCGAGACACACCTCCTGCGCTACGTCATCCGCCGAAGCGAATGTCTTCTCCTGGCTGCCGACGCGGGCACGGCAGTACCGCACCACGCGGGGACGAATCCAGCGAAGCACACCCTCAACGGCATCTCGCTCACCGTCGACGGCAGCACCGACAAGGACGTCGAGGTCGTCCCCTACAGCGGTCATCGCAGAATGCAGCCCTGCCGTTACGACGAGGGACCAGCCGGGTTGTACACCGGCCGGCGGTGGCCATTTCGTTGTCTCGGTCATCCGTCACCATCCCGAGACAACGGGGGCACCTCGGAAGGAACCGTAGTGGTCGTCCGATCGGACGCGGAACGCGGTATCGGACGCCAAGGTTGAACGACCACAGGCGCACGGAAAAAACGGCCGATGGCGACGCCATCGGCCGTTACGGCACGGTCGCTGAGACGACTGTGTCAGGCCACCAAACCGCGCCGGAAACCGTGTGCGACGGCTTGAGCCCGATCCCGCACGCCGAGCTTGCGGAACAACCTGCGAGCATGCGTCTTCACGGTGTCCTCGGAGAGGTACAGTTCCCGCCCGATCTGCCCGTTGCTCTTGCCCTGGCTCATGCCGCGCAGCACCTGCAGTTCTCGCTCAGTGAGCTGGACGCCGGGGTCGGACGGCGGCCGCGGAGCCGGGACCGAGGTGCTGGCCAGGGTGTGCGCCAGCGCTGCGACGAGTTCCGGACGCGACGCATCCCAGCGCAAGTAACCTCGGGCGCCACCGGCGATCGCGGCAGCGATGCTGCCGGCGTCGTCCGGCGCACCGAAGACGATCACGTTAGCCTGGGGGTGCGCTGACACCAGTCGCCGGGTGGCCTCCACACCGGCCGGTACCGCGCGCTGGGTTCCCACCAGGACGACATCCACCGGCTGCCGAGAGTAGCGAGCTAACAGCTCGTCGCCGTGTGCCACGCAGTCGATCCGGGCGACGCCAGGGACCGCGGACATCACACGAGTGAGTCCTTCGCGGACGCTTCGCCGGTCGTCGCAGATGAGAACTGCGGTCACGGAAGGGCTCCTTTCCTGCAGCCAAGTGATGTGCCCACCTCCCTATCGGTCATGCGAAGCGGGAACTTGACACGATCTGATGGATTTCATCAAGACCGCCAACCGCACCGCTCCGAACGGTCGCATCACCGATGTGGAGCAACGCTCACTCTACCGAGTGTGAGCGGATCACGGCAGTACCGTGAACAAGGATAGTCCGGACATTGCGACTACCCAATGTCCACGACGACGGCCCCCGCACTCCCTCAGTGGGATTGCGGGGGCCGTCGTGACGGATCGGAGC
>JALZCN010000274.1 GCA_030863045.1 Actinomycetota bacterium
CATGATGTATTCCCAGGCTTCAGTATCGTCTTCTCCGCAGCCGATCGCTATTGTTGGAATCGGCTGCCGCTTCCCTGGCGGAGCGAGCGATCCGAAAGCGTTCTGGAAGCTGCTATTCGACGGCGCCGACACGGTCGGAGAAATACCAGCGGACCGCTGGGACGCTCGCGCCTACTACCACACCGACCCGTCCCAGCCTGGCAAGATGTACAGCCGTCGCGGGTCCTTCCTGCAGAATGTCGATCTCTTCGACGCCGACTTCTTCGGCATCTCTCCCCGCGAAGCTGCCTGCGTCGATCCGCAGCAGCGGCTGCTCCTCGAGGTTGCGTGGGAGGCATTGGAAGACGGAGGCCAAGTCCCCAATAGATTGGCTGGCACCCCCGTGGGCGTCTTCGTAGGGCTCTGCACCGCTGACTACGCTGTGCTACGCCGGCGGGATGTGTCATCCAGCACCCCGTATACCGGTACTGGAGGCGCGCACAGCGTCGCCGCCAACCGGATCTCGCACGTCTTCGATTTTCACGGGCCGAGCATGGCGATCGACACCGCCTGCTCGTCCTCGCTGGCGGCAGTGCACCTGGCTTGCGAGAGCCTGTTGAGCGGTGAATCGAGCCTGGCGCTGGCAGGTGGGGCGAACCTCATGTTCGATCCCAGCACCAGCATCAGCTTCTGCAAGGCCAACATGCTCTCGCCGCGCGGCCAGTGCAGCCCCTTCGATGTCCTAGCGGATGGGTTTGTGCGCGCCGAGGCCGTGGGCGTCGTCGTACTGAAGCCCCTTTCCGTGGCGCTTGTGGACGGTGACCCGATCTACGCGGTGATACGTGCGACCGGAATCCATCAGGATGGGCGGACCAACGGAATCTCGCTGCCGAATGGTCAAGCTCAGGAGGATTTGCTACGCCAGGTGTATGGTCGCGCCGGCATTTCGCCGAGTGCGGTGCAGTACGTCGAAGCACATGGAACCGGCACACCAGCCGGGGATCCCATCGAATGTGAGGCACTCGGCAGGGCACTCGGCGTCGGCCGATCGGACGGCGACTGTCTCCGCATCGGGTCTGTTAAGAGCAATATCGGCCATGCAGAAGCAGCCTCAGGCATCGCCGGGCTGATCAAGACCGTCCTTGCGCTCCGCCACCGCTACATCCCCGCCACCCTCCATTTTCAGACCCCGAACCCGCGCATCCCTTTCAAGGAGTTGCACCTTCAGGTTCAGCGGACTGGTGAGCCGTGGCCCGAAACGGGCGGTCCGGCCATCGGCGGGGTCAACTCGTTCGGTTTCGGCGGGACGAGCGCGCATGCGGTCCTCGAGGAATTCGTGGCACCCCACCGGATTCGGCGGGCCCAGCCGTCGAGCGCGGCGATGCTCCTACCTGTCTCCGCTCGCAACCAGCAGGCGCTGGCGGCTCATGCTCGGGCCTACCTGCAGCTCGTGCAGGAAGGCGCGCCACTGCACGACCTGTGCTACACCGCCAGCAGCCGACGAGAGCACCATCCGCACCGGCTGGTGCTCGTCGGGCGTACGCGTGCGGAGTTCTGCGATTCACTGGAGGCGTTCTTGGCGGGCGAGCGACGCCCGGGGCTGTCGGTAAGCGAGCGGCCGGCAGGCCAAGCCCCGAAGCCGGTCTTTGTCTTTTCCGGGAATGGACCTCAGTGGTGGGCCATGGGCCGCGAGCTACTGGCCCAGGAGCCTGCCTTCCGGCAGACGATCGAGACTTGCGACACCCTGCTGCGTCACCACACGAGCTGGTCGCTGCTGGAGGAGCTGCAAGCCGACGAGGCAAGCACGCGGATAACGCGTACCGACATTGCGCAACCGGCCCTTTGCGCGCTGCAACTCGGACTTGTCTCGCTGTGGCGGTCCTGGGGCGTAAAGCCCGGCGCTGTGGTCGGCCACAGCGTGGGCGAGGTTGCGGCCGCACATGTCGCGGGCAGCCTGAGCCTCGAGGCCGCCATTCAAGTGATCTTCCATCGCAGCCGGACGCAGCAGCGGACGGCGGGCACAGGCGGTATGGCCGCTGTTGGGCTGCCGGCGGCGGCCGCGCGCGAGGCAGTGGTCACCTACGGGGATAAGGTGTGTATCGCATCGGTCAACTCCCCCAGCTCGGTAACTCTGTCCGGCGATTCACACGCCCTTGAGCAGCTGCTCAACTCGCTTGAAAAGCAGACGGTGTTCTGCCGCCGCTTGCCGCTGGACTATGCCTTCCACAGTCAGTACATGGAGCCGATCCGCAAGGATCTCCTGGAGTCATTGAACGGCCTGAAGGCCCGCCCGGCAGGGGTGCGCTTCTTCTCCACCGTCGCCGGGGGCGAGCTGACTGGCCCTGAGCTCACCGCCGCGTACTGGTGGGACAACATCCGACAACCCGTGGAGTTCTGCTCGGCTATCCAGGCACTCATCCGACACGGCTATCGGACGTTTCTGGAGATCGGACCTCACCCAGTGCTCGGAAACTACATCGCCGAGTGTTTGAACAACTACGAGCAGCGGGGCTGGGTGTTGTCCTCGCTGCGCCGCAAGGAGGACGAGACTGCCACGCTCCTGGGTTCGCTGGGGTTGCTTTACACCTTGGGCTGTTTGCCGGATTGGAGCCGGCTCTACCCGGCAGGCGGCCAGTGCATTAGCCTTCCGTCGTACCCTTGGCAAGGGCACCGGCACTGGCAAGAGATCGGCACTGGCGACCTGCGCCTGAACGACCGGCAGGTGCATCCGTTGCTGGGCTACCGGCTCGACTCCGCGCACACCACCTTCCAGGCTCAGGTTGACACTGGGCTCCTCCCGTATCTAGAGGATCACAAGGTACAGGGCACCACGGTGTTCCCGGCCGCCGGCTATATCGAGATGGCGTTGGCCGCCGCTGATCCCCATAGGGCGGGCCCCTGGGCAGTCGAGGATTTCGAGATTTGCAAGCCGCTGGTGCTCAGCGGCACCCAGACCGCAACGATTCAGGCCAGCTTCTCGCCCGTGGACGGCGTCTTCCAAGTCTATAGCCGAGTCGGCGATGGGCAGCAAACCTGGGTTCTGCATGCCACCGCCGAGGCGCGGAAACTCCAGGCCTCAAGCGATCCCGGCGGCGTCGACCTGGAGCAAATCCGAACCCGATGCACCCGCGAGATTCCGAAGGCCCTGTTCTACGAAGAATTGGCCGACCGCCTGGGGATCCAATACGGCTCCTGCTTCCAGGCAGTGGACCGCACCTGGGTTGGAGAGGGCGAGGCGCTCGGTGAGATTCGCGTACCGGATGCCTCAGACGCAGGGTGCACCGAGTATGTCTTCCATCCGGTCGCGCTTGATGCCTGTTTCCAGACTTTTTTGGCAGTCTTGCTGGGGGGGCACGAGCGTGGCGAGCTCACCTTGTACCTCCCAGTCGGGGCCGAACGACTGCGCGTGTATCGCCGGTCCAGCGAGCGGTTGTGGTGTCACACGCGGCTGGTCAAGCGCAGTTTTAGCCATCTGAAAGTTGACTTAACCGTCGCTGACCAGGATGAGGTGGTCGCGGAGATCACTGGGCTCCGACTCCAGCCTGTCGATCTAGGGCGGCACCTGCGGACAACCGTACTCCCCGATCAGCTCTATGAAGAGCGGTGGCTGCTGAAGCCGCGGCGCGACAGCAGCAGGCGCCAGAGTGCCGCGGACCTGCCGTCCCCAACATGGCTGGCCGACCGCGAGCGGGTGATGCCGCACTACGACGAGCTCAGTGCCGAGCTGTCGCGCGCGCGCTACTACGAGGAAATCAGGCCCCAGACGGAGGCACTCTGCGCGGCGTACGTCATCAGCGCCCTGTGCCAGCTCGGGTGGCAGCCACAGCGCGGCGAGCGGGTAACCGTCCCGGCTCTGATGGAC
>JALZCN010000327.1 GCA_030863045.1 Actinomycetota bacterium
GGGCTGGAGGCGGTGACGATGCGCCGGGTCGCCGCGGTACTCGGGGTGGGTGTGATGACCCTGTACACCTACGTGCCTGGCAAAGCAGAACTCCTGGACCTGATGCTCGACTCCGCCTACGCGCGGATGCCCCGCGCCGACACCACCGGGCAGCCCTGGCGGCAACGGCTGGCCACGATCGCCGAAGAGAACCGGGCGCTGTTTGACGCCCACCCCTGGGCCGCCACCGTGTCCACCCTGCGACCACCGCTGGGCCCGGGGTTGATGGCCAAATACGAGCACGAGCTCACCGCGCTCGACGGGCTCGGCCTCGACGACGTCGAGATAGACGACTGCCTCACCCACCTGCTGACCTTTGTCCAGGGCTGCGCCCGCGCCGCTGCCGACGCCCGCGCTGCACGCCATGACAGTGCCATGGACGACGAGCAGTGGTGGGCCGGCATCGCTCCCCTGCTCGCCCGAGTGCTCGACGAGCGGGCCTACCCGCTGGCCTGCCGCGTCGGCACCGCAGCCGGGACCGCACACCGCGCCGCCCACGACCCCGATCACGCCTACCACTTCGGCTTGCACCGCATCCTCGATGGGCTTGCCGTCCTGATCGACACCCGCCGATGAAGTCCACCACGACGTGGTGAGGAGGTGGGGCGCTGTCCATAGGTCATGGCTGACCCCGGGCGTGGGCGGGATCGGAACCGCAAGCTTCCTGGCCGACGTTGGGCACGAGGTGCCCACCTCGCTACTGGCGAGCTTCATCACGGCGACGCTGGGCGCGCCGGCCGCCGCGCTCGGGCTCATCGAGGGCATCTCCGAGGGCCTTGCCGGGGCGGGCCGGTTCGTCGGTGGCGCTCTGGCTGACGATCCACAGCGGCGTCGGACGGTTGCCGTCGGCGGCTACTCCGCCACCTCCATCCTGTCCGCGCTGATCGGCACGACGACATCAGTGGTCCAGGCCGGCGTGTTGCGCGGTGCAGCCTGGGCGGCCCGTGGTCTGCGGGTACCGGCGCGCAACGCGCTGCTGGCCGACGTGGTGCCCGCGAAGGCGTACGGGCGTGCCTATGGGTTCGAGCGCACCATGGACAACCTCGGCGCGATCGTCGGTCCGCTGCTCGCGCTCGGCCTCGTCTCGCTGTTCAGCGTGCGTACCGCGATCCTGCTCTCAGTCATTCCTGGGCTGCTCGCCGCGGCCGCGATTGTCTACGCGATCCGGCAGGCCAAGCTCCCGAAGATCGCCGAGCGTAAGAAGCTCCGCTTCCAGATCCAGCCCGTCCTGCGTGGCCAACTCGGGCGGGTTATCGCCGGATTCGCTGCGTTCGAGGTCGGCAACGTCGCCGCCACCCTGCTCATCCTCCGCGCCACCGACGTCCTCACTCCCGGCCGCGGCGTCGACACGGCTACCCGGACCGCCATCGCGTTCTACGTCGTCTACAACATCGCCGCAACGATCGCCTCCTTTCCGGCCGGCGCGTTATCCGACAAGCTCGACCGGCGCGGCCCCCTACTGGTCAGCACGGTCGGGGTCACGGTCTTTCTGATTGCCTACCTGGTGTTCGCCATGTCCGGTCCGGTGATCGTGCTGCTGCTGTTCGCCTTCGCCCTGGCCGGCGTCGGAATCGGGTGCGCGGAGACCGCCGAGCACGCTGCCGTCGCCGCGTTCGCTCCGCCGGAAATCCGCGGGTCCGCGTTCGGACTGCTGGCCACCGTGCAGGCAATCGGCAACGTGGCCGCCAGCGTGATCGCCGGACTGCTTTACACCGTCGCGTCAGCAGCAGTGGCGTTCACCTATCTCGCTGCGTGGATGGTGATCGCCCTCGGCACGCTCGGATGGGCCGCGCGATCGGGCCGGCGTTCGGCGGAAGCGGCATGAGCTGTCTTGGCCACACAGCATGAGAATGTCGGTCCGAGGTGCTGTCATGGCGGTCGACCCGCACCCTCAGGAGGCCGCCATGTCCGCAGAATCGACGATCTCCGTGTCCGCCCCGGTCGTGACTCTGATCAACGTGTTCACCGTCGAACCAGCACAGCAACGGAAGCTGGTGCAGCTGCTCATGACTGCGACCGAGGAGGTCATGCAGCACCAACCCGGCTTCGTCTCGGCCAATATCCACGCCAGCACCGATGGTGAGCGCGTCGTCAACTACGCCCAATGGGACAGCGAACAGGCCTTTCACGCCATGCTGCAGAATCCGCAGGCGCGCGAGCACATGGAGGCGATAACGCGGTTCGCTCACGCCGAGCCCCGCCTGTACGGCGTGGCGTTCGTGCACCATCGTTGATGGCGCCAGAACGCTCGGCCCCCGAGGACGCCGGCTGCGGTCTTGGCAAACGACCGTTAGCCGGAGAGGTGGCGCCAGAGAAACTCGTAGCATAAGGCGGACATGAACGCGGCCTGCTCGTTGTTCGCCGCGCCGCCGTGGCCGCCTTCGATGTTCTCGTAGTAAGTGACCGGCAAGCCGTACTCGCGCATCCGGGCCACCAGCTTGCGGGCATGGCCGGGGTGCACGCGGTCGTCGCGGGTAGAGGTCGTGATCAAAATCGGTGGGTAGCGGCGGTCAGCGCGTAGCTGGTGGTACGGGGAGAAGCGCAGCAGGTGCTCGCGGTCGGCTGGGTCGTCGGGGTTGCCGTACTCGGCGGTCCAGGAGGCGCCGGCCAGCAGCTTGTGGTACCGCAGCATGTCGAGTAGCGGGACCCCAGCGACGATGGCGCCGAACAGTTCCGGGTACCGGGTGAGCATCACGCCCATGAGCAGCCCGCCGTTGCTGCCGCCCCGGGCGCCGAGCCGAGGCGGCGTGGTGAGGCCCCGGGTGACCAGATCCCGGGCCACGGCGGCGAAGTCCTCGTAGATTAGATGGCGGTCCCGCTTGAGGGCGGCGGAATGCCAGCGCGGGCCGTACTCGCCGCCGCCCCGGATGTTGGCGACGACGTAGCAGCCGCCGCGGGCCAGCCATGCTCGCCCCCGGGCACCGTCGTAGCCGGGTTGCAGGGATATCTCGAAGCCGCCATAGCCGTACAGCAGCGCCCGCCAGCCGCCTGGCGGCACGGCCGACTCCGGCGCCACCACGAAGTACGGGATCCGGGTGCCGTCGTCGGAGACCGCGAAGTGCTGGCGCACGATGAGACCGGAGCTGTCGAAGAATGACGGTGCCCTCTTGAGCGCGACAGCCGGACCGGCGCCGACGTGGCCAATGGCCAGCGTGGAGGGTGTCAGGAAACCGTCGATGTCGAGCAGGTACTCGTCGTCGATGTCGGGGTCGGTGCCATAGGCGCTCGCACTGGACAGCGGTGGCGTGCCGATCAGCAGCGTGGTGCGCCAGTCCTCGTCCGGTGTCAGCACCGAGAGGTGGCCGACCACGTCCCGCATCACGTCCAAGATCAGGTGGTTGCGAGTCCAGCTGTAGCCGGCCAGCGAGGTGCGTTCATCAGGGCTGAAGAGCACCCGCAAACCCCGGCCCGCCGCGGCGCCGCCGGCCATGAACTCCTCGAAGTCGGCGGCCAGCAGGCAACCCGCCGGGTACGTCTGGTCGACCGTCCACGGGGTGCGCAGCTCGATCAGCAGCCACTGCCTGTGCACACCGACGATCGCATCGTCGGGCACCTCGACGCGGCGCAGCTCGTCACCGCAACGCTGGTACAGCTCGCAGCGGTAGAACTCCACCGCCCGCCGGACGAAGTCGCGCTCGAAACCCTTGGTGTCGTCGTGGTGGGCGGACACGCTGATGTCGTCAGGTTCGCCCTCGTACACCAGCTCGGACCGAGCTAACGGGGTGCCGCGCCGCCATTGCCGGACGGTGCGCGGGTACCCGCTGGTGGTCAGCGTTCCCGGGCCGAAGTCGGTGGCGACGTAGATATGGTCCGCATCGATCCAGCCCACGCTGCACTTGGCCTCGGGCAGCTGGAAGCCGTCGGTGACGAACTCGCGGCGCTCGATGTCAAACTCCCGCACCACCGCGGCGTCCGCGCCGCCCCGTGACAACGAAATCAGCACCCGCCGGTAGTCCGGCCGCAGGTACTGCGCGCCATCAAAGATCCAGTTCTCGCCTTCCTCGTGGGCCAACGCGTCCACATCAAGCAGGATCTCCCAGTCCGGGTGGTCCTTGCGGTACTCGGCGAGCGTGGTGCGCCGCCACAGGCCGCGCGGATGCTCGCGATCACGCCAGAAGTTGGACCGGTACTCGCCGCGCCGGGTGATGTACGGAATGCGGTCCGTCGAGTCGAGCACCTCGAGGATCTCGGTGCGCAGCGCCTCGAACTGGGACCCGCCAGTCAGCTCCGCAACGGCCTCGGCGTTGCGCTCCCGCACCCAGGCCAGCGCCCGCTCACCGGTCACATCCTCCAACCACCGGTACGGGTCGCCGCTCATACCCCCAGTCTGCCGGTCACGCATCGCCATCCGCTTCGACACACGGGCGACCACGACCCGTTCTGCCGTCGCCGCCCGCAGTGCTGCCACCCAGTGGAGCCATCGCACTCACGAGCTGTCCACAACCGCCTGGTAGAGGTCGCGTTTGGGGACTCCGTGCGCGGTAGCCACGGCAGTCACCGCGTCTTTGAGCCGTTCCCCCGTGGCCACCCGCTCGGCCACCTCGTCGACAAGGTCGGACACATCCGGTGGGCCGGCCAGCGGCGCACCAGATAGCACGACAGTGATCTCGCCGCGCACTCCGTCGGAAGCCCACTGGGCGAGCGCGCCCAGTCCGCCTCGGCGGACCTCCTCATAAGGCTTGGTGAGCTCCCGGCACACCACCGCCGCCCGGTCGGAGCCGAGCACCTCCGCGGCCTCGGTGAGCGTCGCGGCCAGCCGGTGCGGTGACTCGAAGAACACACAGGTACGCGCTTCCCCGGCGAGGCTTGCCAACCACCGCCGGCGGGGGCCGGGTCGGCGCGGCGGGAAACCCTCGAAGCAGAACCGGTCGCTGGGTAGCCCGGACACGGCCAGGGCGGTGGTCACCGCGGAGGGCCCGGGTAGGCAAGTCACCGGCAACCCCTCCTGCACGCAGGCAGTCACCAGCCGGAATCCGGGGTCGGACACGGTGGGCATCCCGGCGTCGGTTACCACCAGCACCGTCGCGCCGCCTCGGATGGCCGCAAGCAACGCCGGGATCCGGGCTGCCTCCACCGCGTCGTAATGGGAGACGATCCGGCCG
This sequence comes from Actinomycetota bacterium, assembly GCA_030863045.1. Classification (GTDB taxonomy): domain Bacteria; phylum Actinomycetota; class Actinomycetes; order Mycobacteriales; family Pseudonocardiaceae. Next base: position 5,142 of record JALZCN010000327.1, read on the forward strand.
GTCACGGTGACGCCGAGGGCCGCGGCCAGCGCGCGCAACCGGCGGGTGTCCTCGGCGGCCACGACGTCCGCGCAACCCAGCGCGTGGGCCAAGCGCGGCGAAGCATCCCGGGAGTCACCGAGCGGGGTCGCGGCCAGCACCAGTGCCCCAGCCGTCAACTCTGAGGTCACGGAGCCTGACATGCCTCGCACGAAGCCGAGCCTACGATCGGGCCCGTGACGGCGGTCCGGGAGGCGAAGCCCGATACCCATGGGATGGGCGTCGGGCAGGGACCTTCTGAGCCGGCCAGGCCGTCCGGTTCGCTCCAGCGGCTGCTGCCGCGCCCGCTGACCGACCATGCCCGCAGCTGGGTGATCACCCTGGTCCTGACCATGGTTGCCGGCACTGTCCGGCTATGGAACCTGGGGCTGCCCACCCATCACGGCACCCCGATGTTCGACGAGAAGCACTACGCGCCGCAGGCCTGGCAGATGCTGCGCAACGGCGGGGTGGAGGACAACGCGGGTTACGAACTCGTCGTGCATCCCCCGCTGGGTAAGCAGCTCATCGCGCTGGGCGAGCTGGTGATGGGCTACAACAGCTGGGGTTGGCGCCTGTCCGCGGCGCTGGCCGGCACGGTATGTGTGCTGCTCATCGTGCGGATCGTGCGTCGGCTGACCCGATCGACCCTGCTGGGCGCGATCGCAGGAGTGCTGCTCATCGCCGACGGCCTCAGTCATGTGCAATCACGCATCGGGATGCTCGACATCTTCCTTGCGATGTTCGTCCTCGCGGCGTTCGGATGCCTGGTCGTCGACCGGGAGCAGGTGCACGAGCGGTTGGCCACGGTGGTCCGCGAGGGACGCGTCGCCGACACCGACTTCGGCCCTCGGTTCGGGGTTCGCTGGTGGCGCTTCGGGGCCGGGGTGTTGCTCGGGCTGGCCTGCGGCACGAAGTGGTCCGGGGTGTACTACCTCATCGCGTTCGCCGTGCTGAGCCTCACCTGGGACGCCTTCGCGCGGCGCACCGCGGGCGTCCGCAGGCCCTGGGTCGGCACGCTGCGCCGGGATGTCGGGCCCGCCTCGTGGGCGATGGCGTTGGTGCCCATCGGGGCTTACCTGGCCACCTGGTGGGCCTGGTTCGGTAGTGAGACAGCCATCGACCGGCACGTGGTCGGCAACCAGGTCGGTGCGGGAGGCCTGTTCTCCTTCGTCCCAGGAGCGCTGCGGGGGCTGTGGTACTACAGCGCCGCCGTGTTGCGCTTCCACGAGGGACTGATCACGCCTGCCAAACCGCACCCGTGGGAGTCCAAACCGTGGAGCTGGCCGATGGGACTTCGGCCAATGCTCTACTACTACGAATCCGGTGCCGCCGCTCCAGGCTGCGGACGGCAGGACTGCGTGAGTGCGGTGATGCTCGTCGGCACTCCGGCGTTGTGGTGGATTGGGCTGCCTGTGCTGGGGTGGGCGCTGTGGCGGGCGGTCAGCGGACCGGACTGGCGCTACGCGGCGGCGCTGACCGGCCACGCCGCCGGCTGGCTGCCGTGGTTCGGCAACATAGACCGGCAGATGTACTTCTTCTACATGACCCCGGCGGCACCGTTTCTGGTCATCGCCGTGACGTTGGTGCTGGGCGAGATTCTCGGCCGCGCATCAGATGGCGCCGAGCGGCGCGGCACGGGATTGCTGGTCGTGTCGTTGTACGTCGGATTGGTAGTGGCCAACTTCGTCTGGCTCTGGCCGATCCTGACCGGTGGCTCGATCACGCCCGAGCACTGGAACGCCCAGCTCTGGCTGCCCTCCTGGCGCTGAGCCAGGCCCGCCGTCGGCTGGGTCAGGCCAGCTGGATCGTGTCACCCGAGACCGTGATCTGGCGTTGGGCGAGCGGCCGTGACGCGGGGCCGTCGACGACCGAGCCGTCTTCGATGGCGAACTTGCTCCCGTGGCAAGGGCAGTCGATCGTTCCGTTGGCGACCTTGTTCACCGTACAGCCCTGGTGGGTGCAGGTAGCCGAAAAAGCTTTGAACGTCCCCGCCGCCGGCTGGGTTACCACAACTTCCTCGTCCTCGAACACCGCACCGCCGCCGACTGGGATGTCGCTGGTGCTCGTCAGCCCTTCACCGGCGGGGGGCGCGCCTTGCGCCGGTTCGCCGGAGTCAACCGGCGCTCCCTCCGACCGCGGCGCAGCACCCTGATTCCCGTAGCCGGCGCACGCAGCAAGCGCAGCGGAGGCAGCCAGCACCCCGGTGCCCGCTACCACGGCGCGCCGGGTCACCTCAGCTCCGCGGCGGGTGTGTCGGTACATATCACTCCTTCCAGGTGGGTTAGAGGGTCACGCCGTAGGTCGTGAAGAACCACAACGACGAACTCAGCCACAGGCCGACCAGGGTGGCGAAAACCACGCCGCCGATGAGCGGTATCGCCCAGCCGGGCAGCCCACGGCGAGTGAGCAGGAGCATTTTAGCGGTGAACGCTCCGTAGAAAAAGCAGCCCACCAGCGAATGGATCAGGACCCGCGGCGTGTCTGACTGAAAACCCAACGCGTACAGGCAGTGCACCAGGACGGGCACGGTGAGCAGCACGGCGGCTCGTCCTGACCAGCGGTGCAGCGGGCGGACCCACGGCGGGGGGATGACACCCGAGAGCTTGCGCTCCATCACCAGGGCGGACACCAGTTGGACCAGGGCCAGGAGGAACGCGCCGGTGGCCAACCAGGCCTTCACCGCCTGTGTCCCGGAAAACCCGGTGATATTGATGGCGAAGGCTGTCGGCTCGTGCAGCCGGCCGTACACCCCGAGCGCGATGGCCACCGCTGCTCCCGCGGCGATTGGTACGAGCAGCGCGTGTGAGCCGGGCGCCCGGTGGGTCGCCACCGTGGGTTGGTCAGGCGGGAACGCCATCGGTGATCTCCTTCTCAGGCCGGTGGTCCGCCCGATATACCGACGACCCGGGTGTCACCGACGACCCGTTGCGGCTGGATCCGCAAGCCGTCGACGGTGACGTTACCCAACGCATTCGGGTTGAGCGCCGGAGCCGGTTCCCGGATCCCGTTCCTGTTCCGGACGCCGACCTGGCTGCCGTCGGGGAGCACGATCCAGCCGATCCGGTTGGGCGTTCCGTTGACCGTCCCGTTGCTCTGATAGAGGCCCGCAGGGGGGCTGGCCAGGCGAGCGGAATACGGCAACCGCTTGCCGTTCACCCACACCGTCCCGAACACCGCGTTGCCCTCGACCGTGCCGGTGGCCCTGGCGCCGTTGGCGCCCTCCAGAGTCAGCTCCCCATCGGTGTTCGTGCCCTGCAGCCAGGCTTCAACGCGGCGGCCGTCGCAGAGGTAAGCCGCCGCGTCATCGTCGCGCACCGCGATCGCGATGGTTGCCTCATTGCCGCTGGTGCGTCCCGCATAGGTAGCTTGCTCGACAGCGGCGACCGGTGGCGGGGCGGTTTCTGAGGGATCGGCTGACGGCGAGTCGTCCGATAACGAGTCGGGTGGCGGGGGTTGGGCCAGTGGCGGTTGCGTCAGCGGCGAGGTGCTTCGCGGCGGGGGTGTGCCGGTGGCCTGGTTCGCGGTCTGGTTGACCGCCGTCATATTGACGGCAAGAAGCACGACGGCCGACGCGGCGACCGCGCACAGCGTGACAATGGGACCGCGGTTTTTCATGTTCGCTCCTGGACTGCGTTGCAGGACGTTACCTGCACCGGCGGGGCCACTGTTCACGGTTCGGGAGGAGGCTCGTCGAACGAGAACCCCGGTAAGCGAGAACCCCGGAAGCCCCGCGCAATTCACCCGAAGCCGGTCGGCGGAACCCTATCACCCATGGTGATGGCATTGACAATCTACTCGTCGATCACAAGTTGTAGTCATTGCACTACTTAATGTGCATGGGCTGCTTAGTCGTAACAAGGCACCTGGGCCCGAACCACTTCCCGGCCGGAAACGAACGTCGTATAAAGGGAGGTATATATGATCAACGGCACCGAGCATGCTTCCGCCCGAGCCCGCGGAGTTCAGCGGCAAAACGGGTCCCGCGGCCTCGCTCCCAAACACCTCCACTGGGCCGACTCCGGACGCACCAAACCCGTCCGTCGTAGTGTCGATCTGTCCCCCACATATCACACCGAGCTGACCCAGTGGTGCGCCGAGACAGCCAGCCTGATCGGCACCGCCCGTGTCACGGGTCAGGACGTTATCCGTGCTCTGGTGGCCCGGCTCCTGATGGACGAGACGCTGGCTCGCAAAATCCGGGCCGATCTCAGCATCGACATCTGACAGCTCGGCGCGTCGACAGCCGGCCCCACGGTGCTCAGCCG
>JALZCN010000329.1 GCA_030863045.1 Actinomycetota bacterium
GAGCGTGACGAGGCAGGCGATGAAGGGCTTCCGGTCACCGACGACCATGCACTGGCTGACGAGCGGATGAGCGCGCAGGCGGTCCTCGAGCACGGCGGGCGCGACGTTCTTCCCGCCGGCCGTCACGATGATCTCCTTCTTGCGGCCGGTGATCCGCAGGAAGCCGTCCTGGTCCAACTCGCCGAGATCACCGGTGCGCAACCAGCCGTCAACGAGGGTGTCCGCGGTGGCCTGCTCGTTGTGCCAGTACCGGCGCAGTACGCCGGGGCTCTTGACGAGCACCTCGCCGTCATCGTCAATCTTGATGGTCACACCGGGCAACGGTTGGCCCACGGTGCCGATCTTGACGCGTTTCTCGGTATTGACGGTGGCGGGAGCACTGGTCTCGGTCAACCCGTAGCCCTCCAACACCTGAATCCCGATGCCGCGGAAGAAATGCCCGAGCCGCTCGCCCAGCGGGGCGCCACCGGAGATCGCCGCGACGCACCGACCGCCGAGTGCCGCCCGCAGCTTGGAGTAGACCAGCTGGTCAAACAGTGCATGCTTGGCCCGCAGGACAAGCCCGGCCCCGCCCTTGTCTAGGGCACGGCTCCACTCGACGGCGACGGCGTCGGCGATATCAAAGATGCGGCCTTTGCCTTGGGCGTAGGCCTTCTGCTTGGCCGAGTTGTACACCTTCTCGAATACCCGAGGCACCGCCAGCACGAACGTTGGCCGGAACTCAGCCAGCTCGGTGGCCAGGTTTTTCACGTCCGAGGTGTATCCGAGGGTGACCCGCTTGTACACACAGCAGCACTGGACGATTCGGGCGAGCACATGCGCCAGCGGGATGAACAACAACATCGAGTTGTCCGGCTGCATCAGACCCGGGAATTCCGCCACGGCCGCCCGAGTCACAGCGAGCAGGTTGCGGTGGGTGATCTCACAGCCCTTGGGCCGCGCGGTGGTTCCCGAGGTGTAGACCAGTGTCGCGAGGTCCTCGGCACCCACCGCGGCGGCGCGCTCCCTTACAGCCTCGTCGCTGATCTCGGCGCCGAGCTCACCGAGCTCGTCGATTGCCCCAGCGGGACCGCCGGTGCTCGTCGCCGGCTCGATCTGCCAGACCAGAGCTGGCTCGCCCAGCCGATCGACCAGCTCCTGGGCCATCTTGTGGTGTGCAGCAGTCTCAACCACGATCGCCTTGGCGCCGGAATCCGAGAGGATCCACTCCACCTGTTCCGGAGAGGATGTGTCATAAATCGGCACCGTCGATCCGCCGGCGGCCCAGATCGCGTAATCCAGCACGGTCCACTCGTAGCGGGTCCTGGACAGCAGCGCGATCCGGTCGCCACGCTCGATACCCGACGCGATGAGGCCCTTGGCCGCTGCGGTCACGTGGTTGGCGAACTGCCTCGCTGTGACGTCCATCCAGCCGCCATCGATCCGGCGCCGGAAGCTGATGGCGTCGGCGAAGCGCTCGGCATTGGCCCACACGGCATCGGTGAGGTTTTCGTGGTCGTCCACCTTGGTGGTGGCGGGAACCGTGAACTCCCGCACGGGTACCTCCGCAGGTAACTTGCCCAGTATCACGTGGAAACGTATCGCGAGCTCCGTTTCGGTCACCAGCCAAGGGGTGAAAAGGTCGCTCCCACAACCGGTACCGGTAGCGTGCCTGGTCGTGCGGGTCCACGTGGTATCCGATGTGCACGGAAACGTGGACGCGTTGGCGAGGGCGGGCGCTGGTGCCGATGCGCTGCTGGTGCTCGGGGACCTGATCGACTTCGTGGACTATGACGACCACTCAGCTGGGATTCTCGGGTCGATATTTGGATCGGCCGCAGTCCAGCGATTCGCGGAATTGCGTTCCGCTGGGGCACCCGGCGAGGCGTTTGCATTCGTGCGGGAATTGTGGAGACGGCTACCGGACTGCCGGGAGGTTGTCCGCGAGGCCGTCGTCGAGCAGTACGAGCGGCTGTTCGCGGCGCTACCGAGCCCCACCTACGCCACCCCCGGCAACGTGGACATGCCCGAACTGTGGCCCCGGTTCGCGCGGGCCGGCCTGCATATTCTCGACGGTCAGTCCGCCGTGATCGGCGGCCTTCGGTGGGGCTTCGTCGGTGGAGGCCTGCTACCGGAAGGGGTCGTCCCGCGAAAGGATCCGGTGTTCCGCTCCTACCTGCGCACGCAAGAGCAATACGGAGTCGCCGTCGCGGCGCTCGGGCGGGTGGACGTGCTGTGCAGCCACATCCCGCCCGCGGTCCCCGAGCTACTCTATGACGTCCATGCCCGGCGACCCGAGATCGGCTCCGAGCAGCTGCTTGCTCTCATTCAGGCCGACCGACCGCGGGCCGCGTTGTTCGGGCACGTACATCACCCGCTGGCTCAGCGGGTTCGGCTGGGGCGGACTGAATGCATCAACGTCGGTTATTTCCGGCGGACCGGGACCCCGCACGTGCTGAGGTGGTGACCACTTCGGGCAGCGACGTGCCGGTAACGTGCCTGGCATGGCCGATCAGCCAACCCAGTCCATTGTCATCAACGCGGGACCCAAGGCGATCATGGACGTGATCGCCGACTTTCCTGCATACCCGCAGTGGGCGTTGGGGCTGAAGAAGGCCGAGGTGATCGTTCCCGGCGCCGGTGGTCACGCGAAGCAGGTTCGATTGTCCTGGATGACGGCCTGATCAAAGACGAGTACGTGCTCGATTACACCTGGTCTGCAGACGGTCTGGCGGTTAGCTGGGAACTGGTCGAGGGTCAGTTACAGAAGGCGCAACACGGTTTTACGTGCTCGAACCCGTCGATGCGGCGACCACGGTGACCTACAGTCTCACGGTTGAGCTAACGATCCCCATGCCAGGGATGATCAAACGAGCCGCAGAGAGGGTCATCCTGGACACCGCGTTGAAGGAACTCAAGCGTCGCGTGGAGCTCTGAGCTCTACGCGTGCTACAAACGTGCGCCGTCGTCGGATCCCTCCGGTGGCGGGCCGGACCGCAGCCCTAGTACCAGCCAACCGATCCCGGCGGTCAGGGCGAGCAGGCCCAGCGGTGTTGCTACCCGCTCGGTCAGACCCAGCAGGGCCGGCTGTGCCAGCACCAGCATCCCGACGGTGAGCACGAGCACGCCGCCGAGGGTCCGTGGGCGGGGCGCCGGCAGCGGCGGTGGCTCCGGCGGCTCGAAACGGTCCTCCTCGTCCTCATCCGGGGTCGAGCGGTGCTCGGACGGCTCGAATCGGTCATCGTCGGCCTCGTCCGTAGGCGAACGGTGGACGTTCGGCTCAGCTGCTCGTAAGCCTGCGACGATGTGTGAGAACGCGGTATCGGTGGCCTTCGAACTGCTCAGGTCGTCGAAGCCGTCCTGGCTTGCTGGGCCGTCGCGCTCCTGCTCGTCAGGATGAGGGAAGGTCAATGGGGACATCACTCTCGGGCTTGGCTGGACTCGCTGCTGAGCTGACCGTACCGGGCAGACCCCGAAGGGCGCGCGAGTGCACGGGTTGTCGAACCTTGCCCACCAAATCTGCGTATGAAGGATGGCGATGGGGCCGTTGTGCCTCGGATACCGTCCTCCGTAGGCTGGCGGATACTGCGCTGCGGTGCTCTTAGGGCCCGCGAGGGCGACGCGGAAGGATTGGTAGGCGGTGTTCTACTGGCTGCTCAAACATTTGCTGCTCGGCCCGTTGATGCGGCTGGCATGCCACCCGCGAGTTCGAGGCGCCGAGCATATTCCCACACGCGGGGGCGCTATTCTGGCCAGCAACCACCTCGCCGTCGCTGACTCGTTCTTCCTGCCGCTGGTGATCCGCCGCCGAGTGACGTTTCTGGCGAAGCGGGAGTATTTCACGACGCCCGGGCTGCGGGGATGGCTCAAGCGGCTGTTCTTCAGCGCCTCCGGGCAGGTGCCCATCGATCGCTCCAGCGGTTCCGCAGCGCAGGCCGCGCTGGCCACCGGGGTGCGGTTGTTGGCCGAGGGTAAGTTGCTCGGCATTTATCCGGAAGGCACCCGCTCTCCCGACGGCCGGTTGTACAAGGGCAAGACGGGCGTCGCGCGGATGGCGCTGAAGGCCGGTGTCCCGGTGATCCCGGTCGTGATGGTGGGCACCGATAAAGTAAGCCCCATCGGCACTAAAATGTGGCGACCACATCCGGTAGAAGTGCGCTTCGGCGCGCCGCTGGATTTCTCTCGATATGCAGGTCTGGTCGGTGACCGATTCATCGAAAGGGCTATGGTTGATGAGGTCATGTACTCATTGATGGATCTCTCCGGCCAGGAGTATGTCGACATGTACGCGTCGTCAGTCAAAGAGCGCGAGGCGGCGCCGCTGGCCCTGAAGGCGTCCTGACAGACGCTGACGAACGCGCGGTTGACCGGGGGGCAGGTTTTGCCCGCGGAGGTTCGCAGGCGGACCGAGTAGCCCGACGCCGAGCGTCGCCGCGCGGCCGGTCATCGAGCGGTTGCACGCTGCCTGACAAGCCGGACGCGTCAACTGGACATTTACGCTCGTCTGGCCCGACGCAGACCGCCGAACCCGGGAGGCTGCCGAGCGGGCGCTGCCGGCTCC
>JALZCN010000359.1 GCA_030863045.1 Actinomycetota bacterium
ATGCGGGAGAGCAGCGAAAGCGAGAGAAAGCCGTGGGCAACCGTGCCGCCGAACGGAGTTCTCGCGGCCGCTTCCGGATCGACGTGGATGAATTGGTGGTCCTCGGTCGCGTCCGCGAAGGCGTTGACGCGTTGCTGGTCAATCGTCATCCGATCACTGGTGCCCAGCGGCTCTCCCGCCGCAGCCTGCAACTCGTCAGCTCCGGTGAACACTTTCATCGCTGACTCCCCTCTGCCGCCGGTCATTCGGAACCTGCCAGCTCGATCCGGGACACCGGTTGCAGCTGGCCGTCATGCCCGCTCGTCTCGATGACGAGCTCCGCGCGCCGCTGCGAGAACACCAGGGTAGCGACCGCGTTGCCGAAAACGGGACCACTGAGCAGACGCCAGGACAACGTCGGATCCGGCACCCGGTAGCGGCGCACCACACTTCGCACCACCGCAGCCAGCGGACCGAACCAGGCGACCCGCAGCAGCGCGGTGATAATCCACGGGATGCTGTTGTTCACCGGCGAACACACCAATTGATACACCGGAGAGCCACCCGCTACGCCGTCAAAGTCGGCCTGCGCCACATAGCTGTGGTGCACATCGCCGGATAACACGCTAATCGTCGCGGGTGCGTGGGACCTGGTCGCGACGAGTCGCAACAGCGCGGCCAGCCGGTCGAAGGAGTTCCGGAACGCCGCCCAGTGTTCAAGATCGCCTGCCTGACGGATGCGCTCACCAAGTGCGCTGCCACGCGCGCATGCCACCTCGTTGGCCGACTGCAGGTCATGGATCGTCGGCGCCAACAGCCACGGCAGCGAGCTACCGACCAGCACATGGTCGGCGTCGTGCGCATCCTCGCAGACAGCGTTTTCCACCCACGAGAATTCCCCGTCGTCGAGCATCGTGCGCCGACCCTCAGTCAGTATTCGTCCGCACCGGGTGTCCACGACGACCAGTCGCACCCCGTCGACGTCCCAACGGAAGCTCCACCGGATCGCCGTGGGATCAGCGTCCGCGGCGTCGGCCATCTTTTGCAGCACCGGCCAGACGTCCCCGTCGGTGGCCACAACGGCGCGCCAGGTCGGGTCGGCGTGGCGGTCCTTGGGAGGCAAGTTACCGATGTGCTGATAAATCCAGTACGCGGCAAGCGCTCCCCGAATACGCGCAGACCACCACGGACAGGCGGTTATCCGGTTTCGCCACACCCTCGACGTGTTCCAGTCATCCCGCACATCGTGATCGTCGAAGATCATCGCAGTGGGTACGGTGGACATCAGCCACCGGATCTCGGGATCCGACCAGCTCTCCTGATACAGGCGGACATACTCGGTGAAGTCCGCGATCTCATACTTGGGCGGGACAGTGGTGTCCCGGCGCTGTTCCAGCCAGCGCCGGGTCTGCGGGGTCGGGTCGTCGGCGTAGACCTGATCACCGAGCAGCAGCAGCGCGTCCGGCCAGTCTTCGGGCGCCGTGTCGGCCATCCGCCGAGCCTGCACGTCCAGCACATCGACACCCGCGGCGTCAGCTGATGTGAGGTCCTCGGGCTTGGCCCGCCGGCAGGAACCGAACACCACCCGAACGGCAGCCCCCCGGCCGCGGGTGCGGATCCGGCTGTCCGGCCACGGCCAGCCCGGCGGAGGCCAGGCCAGCTCGCCGTCCAAGTGCACCTGATAGGTCGTGACCGAACCCGGCTCCAGCCCGCTGACCTCCACCAGCGCGTAGTGCTGCCCGCACACGGTGAACGTCGATGCGCGGCAGCCCAATACCTCTACCTGGGTCGGACGGTCGGTCTGCACCCACACAGTTGCCGTGGTCTTCCCGATGTGCCGGAGCAGCGGTCCGAGCAGCAACCTGGCGGTCACCGTTCCTGCCTACCTGACAAGGCGTGGCGGCGCGACACCGGTCGACGACAGTGAGGGGGCACTGGCGACGAATCCTTCCCGGCTCCCCGCCGTGGCGAGGGGGCACACTTGCCGGACGGTGAGTTACGCACTCACGAGTCACGACCGCGGCGTCGGTCTTGGATGGCGAGGACGAGCACGGTGAGGGCGACCACGAGGGCGGGGACCATGAAGGGCACCACCTCGATGAGCGCGTGATGGGCTAGCACCGCTTGTCCGGCGAGGATCGCGGTCACGGCGCTCCAACTACCTGCCGCGCTGAGCCCGCGGCCGACCGGGCGGCTTGTTGCGATGCTCGGGAGACCCGGGACACGCCCCAGCCCAGTATCAGGATCAGCAGCACCGAGCAGGCCAACACCATCGCCGACGCGGTAGCCCACAGCCAGCCGGGAACGCCGTCCTTGAGCTCCCGCAGCATGATCTCTTGCTCGTAGATCGCGTCCCGGGTGAACTGCGAGGGAGCGGGTATTTCCGGCTTGTCCAACACCGGGTCTGCGGGCAGGTAGATGGGTACCGCGCTAAGCGTGCGACCGTCCTGTAACCGCACGAGGGTCTTCCAGTTGCCCGACAGCGGCATCTGCTCGGTGGTCCGGTAGCTGCCGTCCCCGACCGGCACCAGGTGGTTGACGTACACGCTGCCGCCCTGCCACCCGGTGATCGTCAGCCAGGACGGCCGATCGACGGCAGCGGGTGGGACGATCCGAACGGTGGCCTGCGCGGTGCGCCCTGGGCTTGCCCCGGTGTCGGCGTTGAGCGTGATCTCGGCGCGCACACCCTCGGGCACGGTGGTCACCAATCCGTTGGCCACCGTGGCTCCGATCACCACGAGGGCACCGGCGAACAGCGACCGGGCTACGGGAGGCCGCGGCAGCCTGCCCTGTAGGCCGAGCGCCAGCAGCGCCCCGACAACCCCACCCGCGACCCCACCGGCCACCGCCATCAGCAGGCCCTCGAGGAGGAGATCAGGAGTCCACGGCAGGCGGAAGGCAGCCTGCGTCCAGGCGTACTCGGCGGCGAAGCCCACGGTCCCGATCAGCAGTCCGCCGACGGCGCCCAGCGCCAGCGGACGGCGGGCCAGTGCCAACGCAGCGAGCTCTATCAGCAACGCCTCGGCAAGGTACAGCGGGATGCTGGCGAACGGTTCCCCCAAGATCGGACCGACGATCACCGTGACCCCGCCGCGCACGATGACGTAGAAGCCGAAGGCGAACAGCGCACCCCCTCGCCCGACCCACAGCCGAGCGGCGACCAGGGCGCACCCGGCGGCTATGGCGATGAGCAACGGCTGATGCACCAGCCGGAACTGCGGTATGCCGAAGTCCCACTCCCCCTGGAACACCGACAGCGCGATGAGCAGCCCACCCATGCTCATCCCCCGCCGGACGTACAGACCCAACGGCGTGGCGCGCTGGCCGCCCTGTGCTAGCCGCCCTTCTGCCTCGAGGACCGCCAGGCCGACCGTGGCCAACCCGCCGCCGCCGATCAGCATCAGGTGGGTGGGGCCCCACAGCGTGACATCCTGGCCGAACAGGCGGTGCCAGACGTCGTCGAAGGGAAAGCCCAGTAGTGCGAAGAACCCAGCACTAGCCAGCAACACCCCGCCAACCGGCGCGTACCAGTCGCGGGTGATCCGTACCGCGGCTGGACCGGGGCGTTCACCCACCGGCAGCACGATGGCCAGTACGCCGGACGCGAAGATACCGAACAGCCCGAACATGATCGGGTAGTGCGCCACGTTGGCCAGCGGGCCGACATCCCGGCCGTCGGCTAGGTGTACACCGAGGTCCCAGTACAGTCCGAGCAGCCCGGTGATCAGGGAGACGAACGCGACCGTCGAGGGTAGCTCTACCCAGCCAGGCTGACCGGCGTTGAATGGCCAGCGTTCCGTGAAGGTGGCCAACCTCCGCAGTATGGGAAGGCGGCCGGTGCGGTGGCCGTAGCCGAGTACCAGCAGACCCGCGGTGAGCACGGCTGCCACCGTGCTGGCGATGACGATCTGGATGAGCTCAGCTCCACCCGCCGGCCGCAATTCCTGGGCCGCCGCGAGCAGCGTCGCTGTCATAGCGTTATGGAACACCATGCGATGTTGTCACGTATTAATGTAACATCGGAAGCCGTCACGACAGTTTATCTGCCGTTTCGCTCGGCCGGGCCAGTGGCTCTGCGTACTCCTCCCGGACGAATGCCTCGATCGCCTTGGGCATCGCGGGACGGAAGGCCGCCAGCAGCGCCTCGGCCGCGACGGGCTGCAGCGCCTCGGCGATCCGTTGCACCTCGGGCAGCTCGCTTTGCGGCCGTCCGCGCGCTACATAATCACGCCACACGGTGTCCCGGAACAGCCCGACGAACAACTCCGCGATCGCCCGGGTCTGTTTTGACAGTTCCGCCCCCAGCGTCATGACCGCATCGAACGGGATGCCCAGGCGCACCGCCCGGGCCCTGGCCCGCAGCAGCGCGGGCTTGGTGATGCGCACCCGGTCGGGGCCCAACCGCTCCAGGTCCCCCTCGGCGTGCAGGCGGTCCAACGTCGCGGGCTGCGGCTCGACTCCGAACCATTCGGTGAGTTCAGCATAGGACATTTCCAGCGGGTCCTCAGGCTGCCAGGGAGCGAGGAGACCCCGGTAGAAGGCGAGCGCCTGCTCGGCCGAGCTCGCCGAGGTGTGCTGCACCACGGCCTCGATAGCGGCCAGCGAAAAGCCCTGTTGCTGTAACCCGGCGATGAGCTCTAGGCGAGCGACGTGGTCACTGCCGTAGTAGGCGGTTCGACCGCGCAACTGCGGTGACGGCAGCAGCCCGCGGCTGGCATGTGAACGGACGTTGCGCACAGTCATCCCGACGCGCGCCGCGAGCTGATCGATCGTCAGCTCGGGCTCGGCAGCAGTCACGCACCGATGTTACCGCTCATATTCACACCAAATATCGTAAGATCGTCCTCAGCGTGAGCTGTTCGGTCGGGTTCAGCCCGCGCCGAGCGACATCGCCACTCGGGCGATCTCAGCGGCCACGGCGGTTGCTTCCCGCTCACCGAACACGATCAAATAGTGATTGGTGTCGTCGATAAGCACGTCTTTCATCGCCGGCACAGTGCGCGTGGCCTCGCCGACCACAGCCTCGGGGATTTGAGGGTTGGGTTCGTCGGTAAGCCCGCGGGGAGCCCGGACCAGGACCATAGGCTTCGGAACAGCCACCACCGCATCCCACGCGGCGGCGCTGTCAAGCATCTCACGCCCATCAGCCCGCACGGCCGATTCGACCACCTTCGAGCGAAGGTCGCCGGGCGGGCCATGCAGGTCGTAGTCCACGTAGTTCTCGACATCGGAGTTCCAGCGGTGGGCGAAGGCGGGATGGCGGCGCCAGAAGTCGCGGTAGGCCTCGTAGGAGGCGAACTTCATCCGGAGCCGGGCCATGGCCGGGCCGAGGACGGCTTCGAGCACGGCATCAGGGTCGGCGGTGCGGGCACCTCGCGGCGAGATTCCGCCGTCGATCAGCACCACGCCGGCGGAGCGGGCCGGGTGGGCGGCAGCCAGGCGGGCGGCGATGTACGCCCCCATCGAATGGCCGGCGAGGACGGCGCGTTCGCCGCCCCAATAATCGAGGACAGCCACCAGATCGGCCACGTGAGAGTCAAATCCGTAGGGCCCTGGCAATCCAGCACTGGCGCCACGTCCGCGCAGGTCGGGCACGAGGAAGGTGATATTGCGGGTGGCCAGATGGCGGGCCACCACAGCCAGCAAGCGGTGCGACCCGGTAATGCCGTGGACACCGAGCACCAGCGGAGCGGCGCCCGGTTCGCCGGGACCGGCCACGCCGACGGTCAGAAGACCGCCGGCAACCGGGACTACTAGTTCGGTGTGGAAGGCGGTAGCACCCATCGCTGCCAGCGTAAACGACATCATCCCTGATCAGGAGCCACTACAAGCAACGCAGCAGCCCGGCCACCAGGGCACTCAGGGCTTGAGCAGGTGTTGGTTGGTGCGGCGTACAGAATCGGCGAGCTCGGGCACCTCCACGACCTCGCGCCCAGCGGCGCGGAGGAGTTCGGCGCCCTGACCGTCGACGAACAGATCGGGTTCTCGCCAGGAGAAGACGATTCGCGAGATCGGCGTGGCGAGGATGAGCTCCGTGCAGCTGCGGGGTCGCGAGGCACGAGTGCTACACGGTTCCAGCGAGCTGTAAAGGGTGGCTCCGTCCAGGCGGCTGTCGCCGCGATCAAGCTTGGCAAGTGCCACCTCCTCAGCATGATCGTGAGGTTCGGTCTCCCGGGAGTAGCCCGTGGCGATCACGGCACCACCGACCTCGACGATCACCGCACCCACCGAGAACGCGGTTGGCGAAGGGGGGCACGACTGCGCCAGGTCGATCGCACCCATGAGATGTGCGCGGTCTCGATCACTCAGAGGCGCCGTCATCGGTCGGAGGTGGATGCGGAGGCCGACGCGAGATAGCGAAGTAGGACAACGTTGCCAATTTGTCGGACCTCCGCGAGTTCCATCGGGTGCTCGGAATCCTGGGGAAACCGGCCAGGATTCACGAAGCGAGGCGCATCACGATGGCCGACGAAGAATGGCGCGATCACCAGGTGGATCTCGTCCACCAACCCTGCGCAGAGGAACTGGGTATGGACGGCGCAGCCGCCCTCCACCATCAAGCGCTCGACCTTGCGTTTTCTGAGGTCGTCCAACACGGCGCCCAGATCGATGGGATTTCCGGCCGCCACCACGGTCGCAACATCCGCGAGCGCCGCTTGGAGTTTCAACACTCCGCTGTTGCGGGTGTAGACGAGTTTTTGGCTGTCACCACTAGTGAAGAATCGTGCTGTGACGCTCAGGTCACCGCGACCAGTCAGAGTGACCTTCTTGGGGTGCGGAGCCAGGCCACGCCGGATCCGTTCCTGCTGGCGTGAAACGGAACGGATCAGTAACCGGGGATCATCGCAACGGACTGTGTTCGCCCCGACCAGGATGGCATCGACGCTGGCACGTACCTCATCGACCCGATCGAGATCCTCCTCGTTGGACAACATCAACCGGACACCGCGTACGTCGTCGAGGTAGCCGTCGATGGACATCGCCGCCGAGACAAGAACGTACGGGCGTGACGTCACGGCGCCGCTCCTTGCCGATCATCAACTTGCTGCGGCACTCCCTGCTGGTACTGATTATCCGCGGCTGCGTGTCGGACAGCAGCTAGCGTGCCGGCATGGTCGATCCTGGGTAGCTACTGGGACTGTCGCTAGTTGCCCCGCTGATGATCGCTATTTCGGGGGTCCAGCGTGCTTCTCGTGGCCAGTCTCCATGATCGGGCTCGGCGCGCAGCTCGCACTCACCGGGCGTCGGGACCGACTCGGGGCAATGCTGCGCGGGTCACCGTGATGGCATACACGGGGCAGGCTAGGGCACCCTCCTCGGCTAGGGACTCCAGGTCGGGCGGGACATCCGGATTGTGGATCACGCAATACCCGCCTTCATCCAGGTCATAGATTTCAGGCGCGACGGCGTTACATTCACCGTGGCCCTCGCAGATGCTCGGGTTGACCTCGACGCGCACGGCGTCCTCCTCGGCTTAAATCTCGCGGTGGGAATCCAGCCATCTTGGCCCGGTAGCCACAACCGCACATCCCGGGGTGAGGTTCGCCGGCGGTGGGCAGATCAGGTTGGAATACTAGGCAATCCGGGTGCACTTCGGCCGCAGAAAAGATCACCACCAGCTGTCGAGTCACCGACGACGGGCGACGTGGCAACGACCGAGGGGGTCGCCGCATCACCAGGCGGGAGCCGCTGACCTCGGGGTACGGCTGGCCAACACGCGGTTAACGAACGTTCGACAGATCCGGTTGGTCGATAGGTCTTCGCGTGTTGGGCACCAAGACGCCAACCTGAGGGGGTTTAAGTCCGCGAGTGAAGTCCGGTAGACAGTGCACTGCGGCGTGACGGCGTTTCAGCCGAGTCGTTAGGCGTAGCAGGTGCGCTCTCGCGGTGGTCGGGGAGCGGCAAGGAGGTAACGGGTGGATCGTCGGGTGCGGCGTGCAGTGCTGCAACGATTGGCGGCGGTCGAGGAGATGGCCGGGCAGGCGGCAATGCTGTCGGCACCGTCAGCACGTAGGCACATCCGAACCATCACCGACGGATGGCGAGAGCTGCTCATCCAACATCAGCCAGATGCCACGGGCCGTTGCCCGGTGTGCTCGGGTTGGCTGCGCCGTCGCCGCTGGCCGTGCGAGGTGTGGGTGACCGCACACCGCCACCTCATCGGCGACGGCACTGAGCCGCTCGACCGGCCTACCAGGAACTCCAATCCCTTCTGCCAACCGCGCCAGGTGCTGGTGGTCCCCCGTCAGCTCGACGCTCCCGCCGCTGAACGGGCCGCCGCCGGCAACAACACCTTCCTACCAAGCGGAGCTGACGGTGCGTCAGTCCATCAAGCCACCGTGATTGATCATGCGACCGCTATGGCCCGCCTGCGGCAAGGTGGACAATCCGGAGTGTGATCCACGGGTCACGCGTCGGACCCGGCCGCGCTTCTCCAGTCACTGTCGGGATGGCCGCATAATCTGGCGGTCGTGTCCGAGCAGATCACCGAGAACCGGAGCGGCTGGATCCGCCGGCTGTGGGCGGCCTGCTGGCGTCACCCGCGCCTCGCGGTGGCAGCGCTACTCGCCTCCGGTATCGGGGTCGGCATGGAGGCCAGTACTCCGCTGATCACACGGCTCGCGGTGGACGATGCCGTGGCAGGTACCACCGACCGGTTGGGCTGGTTGGTCGCCGCGCTGGTGGGGGTAGCGCTCCTACGCTTCGGGACCGCCTTCGTGCGACGGTACTTCGGTGGGCGGCTTGCCCTCGACGTGCAGCACGACCTGCGCAATGCCGTATTCCGCGCCGTGCAAAAGCTCGACGGCGCCAAGCAGGACGGCCTGCGCACTGGGCATATCGTGTCCCGAGCCACCTCCGACCTGCAGCTGGTCCAAGGCCTGTTGTCACTGGTGCCGTTGACCGCGGGAGTGGTGGTGCTCTTCGCCGTCGCGCTGGTCGCGATGCTGTGGCTGTCCCCGTTGCTCACGTTGATCGCGCTAGTGGTGGTGCCGGCCGCGGGGTTGGTCACCAACCGCGCCCGGCGCAGGCTTTTCCCAGCGACCTGGTCGGCGCAGCAGCGCGCGGCGGACATCGCCGCGCATGTCGAAGAGACCGTCACCGGGG
>JALZCN010000389.1 GCA_030863045.1 Actinomycetota bacterium
GGGGCACCGGAGGCGCCGGTGGCGACGCAGCCGCCAACGGCGGTAACGCGGCGGCGTGGAACTCCACCGCGGCGACTTCCAGCGCTGACGGTGGCGCGGGTGGCGACGGTGGCACCGCCGTCGTCACCCCCGACCAGAACACCACTGTCTTGAACGACCTCGACTTCAACGGCTCGTTCAACGAGGACAACGACACCACCGTGATCAGGGACTCGTTCAACTCCGACGACGACGGTGTGGACAACGCGGGCGGCGTGATCAACGACAGCATCGTGGCCGACAACATCAGCAACTCCTTCACCGACGACGACACCACGACGTTCGCGAACTCGTTCAATGACAACAGCCGCAACTTCGACCTCTCCGATGACGACGGCTTCGACACCGACATCACCAACTCGTTCAACCCGGACAACGACGTCCTGGACCTCGACATCGACAACGACGTGATCGACATCTTGTGATCGATGAACGGGTTCGCCTGATCAGACGGGCCCGCCCGCTTCCTCCCGGGTTGGCGGGCCCGCCTAGCACGAACAAGGAATGGAGGTGAATGACATGCTGTCTGTTTCCTCGCTGATCGAGTTCCTGATGAACCTGCTGCGTGACCCGGCTGCCCAGGCGGAGTTCGAGCGGGATCCGCAGGGTGTACTGGCCCGGCATGGTCTGGACCACCTGTGCGGACAAGACGTGCGCGACGTGGCTCCGCTGGTGGCCGACCAGCAGGCGGTGTATGCCAAGCACGGTAGCTCCCAACCCGCTCATGACGGCTACCATGTGTCACACGGTTATCACCCGTCGTCTTCTCACGGCGACGACCCAGTTCGGGAGATCTCGCATATCACCGAGCACTACGAGGTCAACAACGTCGTGGTCCACGACTCCGACGAGTACAACTTCAGCTACGTCGACGACCGGGACACCATCGTCACCGTCGACGATCGGGACAGCACCGAGATCAACGCCGACGGCGACGTCACCGTCACCGACTCGTTCAACCAGGACAACGATGTCAACGTGATCGAGGACTCGTTCAACGAGGACAACGACGGGGTCGACAACAAAGGCGGCACCATCGACGACAGCGTCGTGGCGGGCGAGGACATCGAGGACTCGTTCACCTCCGACGATGACACCAGCGTCACCGACTCCTACAACGACAACAGCACCAACGTTGACGCCTCCGACGACGACGGCACCGACCTCGACGTCCGGCAGTCGTACAACGAGGACAACGACGAACTGACAGCGATCTCGCAGGGGGAGACGCTAGTTGGATAGCACCCCGGCCCGGGGGGAAGTCCACCCAGTTCCGCCACCCTGGCGATCACCACGGTGGCGGAACTGGCATGTCGCTACCAGCGATGATCGTAGATTCTCGGGCGCCGCCCCCTCAGAGTCTGTGTCATGCGAGTTCTGGTGCTGGGCGGTACGTCGTTCCTCTCGAAAGAGGTTGCCGGCAACGCGCTGCGGCGAGGTCACGAGGTGGTGTGCGCTGCTCGTGGTCGCACGGGCGCGGCTCCCGACGGCGCCCGGCTGGTCGTCGTCGACAGGGACGAACCTGGTGGCGTCGAAGTGCTGGCCGGGGAGAAGTTCGACGCCGTGGTGGACGTCGCCACCGCGCTGGGATGGGTGCACGACGCGTTGACCGTGCTGGTACCCGGGGCGGGGCACTGGACGTTCGTCTCCACCATTAACGTTTACGCCGACACCGCCACGATGCGCCAGACGGCGGGCGCGGATCTCCTCGAGCCGGCCACCACTACCGACCGCCTTGAGCGGGCAGACATGACCCCGGAGATCTACGGCGGGATCAAGGTGGCAAGCGAGAATGTGGTCCGTGACGCTACCGGCGACCGTGCGTTCCTCGTCCGCCCGGGCCTGATCACCGGACCTGGCGACTACATGGATCGCTTCGGGTACTGGCCCGCCAGGTTCAGCCGAGGGGGTCGCGTAGTCGTTCCGGACACCCCGCAACAGCCGATCCAACACATTGATGTCCGCGACCTCGCGGCTTGGATCGTGACCGCCGGCGAGCAACGCCTCACCGGCGCCTATGACGCCGTCGGGCCCGTCCTCGAGCTCGGACCGATGCTGCGGGACATCGCCGAACTCGTCGCTGCCGAGGGCACCGAGCTGGTACCGACGAGCCCGGACAAACTCATCGCGGCCGCTGTCAATCCTTGGAGCGGACCGCGATCGCTGCCGCTGTGGCTGCCGCGGTCGCACTACGGGCTGGCCTCACACGACGCCACCAGCGCATGGGCCGCTGGCCTGCAGTGCAGGCCTCTCAGCGAGACCGTTGAGGCCGCATTGGCCGACGAACGCGCACGTGGACTCGACCGTCCTCGCACCGCGGGACTCACCGCCGAGGAAGAGATCGCGCTGCTGTCCTAACCCGCCGCGCCTTACTCGGAGGCTGCCGGAAACTGGTTGAGCAGCGTGCTCACTCGGCTCGGGCGAGTTCCCCGCGTAGCAGGTCGGCGAAGGTAAACGTGCCCGTGGGCTGGTCGTTCTTGCCCAGCAAGTACAGGCGCTTGACGGCGACCAGGATCCCTTCGGCGACCACGTCGCGGAACGCCGGGTCGAGGAGTTTGCGGCGGTCTTCGGGGTTGGTCAGGTAGCCCAGTTCGATGCGGACCGCAGGCATCCGGGTCATCCGCAGCAGCTCCCAGGTCTTGGGATGGGTGCCGCAATCGAGCATCCCGGTGCGGGCGGTCAGCTCGCGCTGGATGAACTCGGCTAGCGCCTCGCCCACCGTGGAGCTCGTGCCGTTGCCGTTGCCGAAGTGGAACGTCGCCAAACCCTGCCCTAGCTCCGTGGGATGGCTGTCAGTGTGCAGGGACAGCACGAGGTCGGCACCCGCGGTGTTGGCGAAGGCAGCTCGCTCGGGTTCAGTGGGGCTGGTGTCTTGCCCGCGGGACAGCAATGTCTCCATCCCCGTGGCGGCCATCCGACCCTCCAGCCGCTGGGCCAGGTCCCACATCAGGCCGGCTTCGGTGGCGCAGTCCACCACAGTGCCCCCGTCTGCGCCGCCATGGCAGGGATCGATGACGATCCGCTTGCCGCGTAGCGCCGGGCCGGCCCGGCGTACCCGCTCCTGTTCGCGGAGCAACACCGGCCTGCCACCGCGCACCTTGGGCTGCAGCTGGCGCAGCGCTCGCAAGGTGGCAGGGCCGCACACCCCGTCGGCCAGGAGGCCGTAATCACGCTGGAAGCTACGCAGCGCCGTCTCCGTGCGCAGTCCAAAGATTCCGTCCGCACGATCGGCGTCATAGCCGAGTTCGAGCAACCGCTCCTGCAACGTGCCCACGTCGTCGCCGCGCATCGGCCGGGCGACGACATAGCTGAGCATGCGGCACCCCAGCTCCAGACGCGCGTCACACAGCGCCTGGTAGGTGGACCGCCCCACGACACCGTCGGTGATCAGCCCGCGGCGCTGCTGGAAGGTCCGGACAGCATGCTCCACGGCGATGTCGAACAGCTCTGTGCCCGCCGTCGAGTGGGGTGGCGGTGGGAGTAAGCCCTGCGAGGTCAGCATCGCGCGTAGCTGTGCCACCGCCGGTCCGGTGTCGCCGCGGCGCAGCAGCTGCATCCAGCCTCACTTCAAGTCGAGCGCCGGGCTCTGAGGAGAGTCGAGCGCACCGCCGGCTGGGCCGGCGATCGGACAGCGTCTTGTCACTCATTGTGCCCGGTCCCGATGGGAACGATGAGTGGGGCCTACCGGTATTGCTTGAGATGGCGGGCAATCGGTCAGGTCCCTCGTGCAAGACGTGTCCCAAGGGTAACCGGTTGCCTCCTGCCGGTGAAGGGACAGCGAACGGCTGCCTTCGGCGGGGGAGCTGGTCAGTCAGCCGAGGTAGTCGGCCAGGTCTTCCAGGAGCGCGGCCTTGGGTTTGGCGCCGATAATCTGCTTCACCGGTTTGCCGTCCGAGAACAGGATCATGGTCGGGACCGACATGATCTGATACTCCCGCGGGGTGCTGGGGTTGGCGTCGATGTCCATCTTTGCGACAGTGATCTTTTCGGGGTGCTCGGAGGCGATCTCTTCGAGCACCGGCTCCACCATCTTGCACGGGCCGCACCAGGTCGCCCAGAAGTCCACCAGGACCGGTTTGTCGCTGCCGAGCACGTCGTCGGCGAAAGACTTGTCGGTCACGATCACGGTCGACTTGTCTGCCATGTCATCTCCTGTGTGCGGAACTAGTGGGTAATCAGGACTTTGAGCCGTAGCCGCCGCCGACGAACTCCGCAGCTACCTGAGCGTGAGGATCTCCAGCGTGCTCGGCGAGCCAGCGCTCGGCGTCGATCGCGGCCGAGCAACCGGTACCGGCGGCGGTGACAGCTTGCCGGTACGTGCGGTCCACCAGATCGCCCGCGGCGAAGACGCCGTCCACGCTGGTGGCCGTGCTGGGTGCGCTGACCAGTACGTAACCCTCTGGGTCGGTATCCACCTGGTCGCGGACCAGCTCGCTGCGCGGGTCGTGCCCGATCGCCACGAACATTCCGGTGACGTCCAGCGTGGAACCGTCGGACAGCGCCAACCCACTGACGCCGCCTTCGCCGTTCACCTTCTCGACGGTCACCCCGGTGCGCCAGCGGATCTTGTCGTTGTCGCGGGCCCGCTCCAGCATGATCTTCGAGGCGCGGAACTTGTCGCGCCGATGCACGACCGTCACCGACTCCGCGAACTTGGTCAGGAAGGTGGCTTCCTCCATTGCCGAGTCTCCACCGCCGACGACGGCGATGTCCTGGTCCTTGAAGAAGAAGCCATCGCAGGTCGCGCACGAGCTGACTCCGCGGCCGAGTAGCTCCTGCTCACCGGGCACGTTCAGGTAACGAGCCTGCGCGCCCATTGCCAGGATGACCGAGCGGGCGAGGTGGGTGGTCCCGTCGGCCACGACCCGCTTGACGTCACCAGCCAGCTCGACCGACGTGACGTCTTTGGTCTGCAGTTCGGCACCGAAGCGCTCGGCTTGGGTGCGGAACTGCTCCATCAGATCGGGACCCATGATCCCATCGCGGAACCCCGGATAGTTTTCCACGTCGGTCGTGGTCATCAGGGC
>JALZCN010000411.1 GCA_030863045.1 Actinomycetota bacterium
GTCGCACACCGCATGAACTCCAGCCTGCGGCGACGCTACGAGCATCTTCGCCGATTCCCAGATGGGTTCCTGGTGACCGGTGACGCCGTCTGCAGCTTCAACCCGATTTACGGCCAGGGCATGACCGTCGCCGCGTTGGAGGCGAGTGCGCTGCAGCGCTGCCTCCAAGGAGGCGATCAGCAGCACCTGGGTCGCCGCTTCTTTGCAGCCACCGCCAAGGTCGTCGATCACGCCTGGCAGATGGCGACCAGCGCCGACCTCGCCTGCCCAATACCGAGGGCCCCCGGACCTTCCAGGTTTGCCTGGCCAACGCCTATCTGCGCCGACTCCTGACCCTCGCCAGCCACGACCCGACGGTCGTCACCGCCTTCATACGAGTAATTGGCATGCTTGACCCGCTTCCCAGGCTCCTGCGCCCGGCCATCGCACTACGAATGCTGCGCGGCAGCGCACGCAGACCTTCTCCCAGCGCGGCCCCGCGACCAGCCGAGCCGTCATTGGTCCGTCATCGGGATATTCCTGCCACCTCAGCGACGGCCTCCAAATAGTCGGCGCCCAGTACGAAAGTTCCCTCGTCACCGCGGTTATGCCCGTTGCACCTCGAACGTGCACAATTGCAGCGTTGTCACCGGCTGAGTTGTGGCCAGGCCTCCAACGTCCAGGCCATCTCCCAGAACGAGAGCTCGTAGCGGCTGCTCGTAAGGAAGACGTCGCGCATCTTGTCCAATGACGCACCGGGCAGGTTCGTGCTGATCCGGTCGGTCAGCTCGCGTAGCCAGTCAACCAGCGAAGTGAACTCGTCAGAGGCGTACATTTCGATCCAGCGTGCGTAACGTTCGGAGTGGGGCAGCCCCTGCTCAGCCAGGCGGCGCCCGATCTCGTTGAAGCCCCACATGCAGGGCAGTAAAGCCGCGACGAGCTCGGCGAAGTCGCCAACTGTGGCGGTGCGCAGCATGAAATCGGTGTAGCCGCGGGTGGTCGGCGCCATCTTTTCCCGCTCGAGATCTACCGCAGGAATACCAAGATCAGCACAATAGGAACGGTGCAGGTCCATCTCCTCGTGCAGCGTCTCATGCAGGAGACTTGCAAACCGTCCCATGGTTTCCAGGTCGGGAGCGCGCGCGGCAGCCAATGCCAGCAGGCGGGAGTACTCGATCAAGAACAGGTAATCCTGCCGGATCCAGAAGCGGAACCGCTCCAGGTCAAGCGTGCCATCCCCGATTCCGCGCACGAATGGGTGGCGGTGTTGGGCATCCCAGATCTCGCCTGCGGCGGTGCGTAGGTCTGCGCTAAGTCGACTCATCAAAGTCCTTCCGCAAGCGCGTCCCAGAAGGACAGCTCGTAAGCTTGCAGGAGTCGGGTCGCCCGACGAGCCAGCACGGGTGAGTCGCCCGCGGCAAGTCCCTCGCCGAGAACAGCCAATGCGCGGTACTCGAAGTCCTCGGGAGGATTGGCGAAAAACTCGAAGAAGGCGACCGCGTCGTCGCCAGCCCCGTAGCCCTCGCGCAGCGCGGTCGCGACCTGCTCGCAGTTCTCCCCCCAGGCGGCCAAGTTGGCGACCAAGGCCAACACAACGTCCGCCCGCGAGCCGTTGAGCGCGAGCCAGGCGACGAATGCCGGGTACGCCTGGGCGCCGGGATGCGGCTCATGTGCTTGTAGATCGTCGTCGGTGAGGCTGAGCCAGTCAGCCAGACCTCGCAGCTTGTCCAGCGCCAAGCCTTCGCTCTGGGCCATGCCGAGGAAAAACTCACCTGCCAACCCTGCCGGGAAGCGGGCCGCCAGCTGGGCGAAGCTTCGCCGGTCGCTGGACACGATTACGTGCTGTTCCCCGGCCAGGACACGGAGCCGCTTCAGGGGAACATCCCGCGCCCGCAGGCGCTCAAGGAAGCGATGAGAACGGACCTCATCTGCAGTCTCGGCCAACTCGCGCTGGGTCTGCGCGACCAACCGCCGAGCGCTGGTGCCTGATCGGTCCTCCATCTGAACTCCTAGCTGCTCCAGTCCTGTCCGATCGCATCGCGAACCGCATTCGTAGGCCCGACACCTATGGCGCCGACGTTACGGCCTTCGCCAGTCCCGGAAGGCACTGTTGCATTAAGCGATCGGCCTACCGGAGCCGGTCCAGTTGCTAGCCCAGAAGCTGCACAGCAGCCCTTCGGATGCCCGGTTGTGGCGATTCCCCAAGGTCCCCGAGGGGCCTTCCTCGAACTTTGGGGATGGCGAGGACGCCCTTCGCCTTAATGCAACTGTGAGGTGCATCGTCTCCTCCCAGCTGGTGACCGTCATACCCGGGCAGGTGCATGACGCGGATAAGCTGCGGCTGCCACTGGGGCGTTCTGGCCTTTCCTCGCCGACACTGATCTTGAGGTTCGCGCCACCTTGGAGATCGACGAATACACCGACAACCACCACAAGGCCACCGTGCCGCACACCCTGGTGCTCGCACCCAACCTGCTGATCGACAAGGTGTACGTGGGTTACTGGTTCTGGGGACGCCCCTCTTCCTACCAGCTGTGGCAGGACCTGGCCGACCTGTTCTGCCGCATCAAGCCCGACTTCGACCCCACAACCACCGAGGCCCGGCAGGCGTGGCAGGGCATGGCGCCGTGAATATCCCACCGTCCGGGAGGCAGTTTCACTTGCATCACGGGGACCAGGAAGTAGTCGTCACCGAGGTCGGTGGAGGGTTGCGCAGCTACACCGTGGCCGGCCGGGCGGTGCTCGACGGCTACCACGCCGAGGAGATGTGCACCGCTGGCCGCGGGCAGACTCTGATCCCCTGGCCCAACCGGGTCGACCGTGGGCGCTATCAATTCGGTGGTGTCGAACACCAACTGTCCCTCACCGAGCCGACCGCGGGCAACGCCATACACGGTCTGACCCGCTGGGCGAACTGGGTGCCCGTCTCGCACAATCAGCGTTGCGTTCAGTTGCAATACACTCTGCACGCCCAGCCCGGCTGGCCGTTCGTGCTCGCCTGCGAGCTTGTTTACACCCTCGACGACGACGGACTGGCGGTGCAAACCAGCGCGACCAATGTCGGCAAGCTGGTTTGTCCGTATGCCACCGGGGCACATCCGTACCTCACGGTGGGTACACCCCTGATCGATCAGGCGCAGCTGTGGCTGCCGGCCCGGATCCAGTGCCGCAACGACGCTCGCGGAATCCCGGTCGGGCGCGAACCCGTGCCCGCGGACCTGAGCGGCCAGATCGGGGATCGACGGATCGACACCGCGTTCACGGATCTGGTGCGCGACGCCGATGGTCGGGTCCGGATCCAGCTGTCCACGCCGGATGGGCCGTCGGTGACCCTGTGGGCCGACGAGGCGTACCGATGGGTGCAGATATTCACCGGGGACGTGGTGCCTGAACCCGAGCGCCGGCGGGTCGGGCTAGCGGTGGAACCGATGACTGCGCCACCGAACGCGCTGCGCAC
>JALZCN010000435.1 GCA_030863045.1 Actinomycetota bacterium
CCAGCTCCATTGCGGCGGCGATCTGGCCGTCGGACGGCATGACGATCCAGGTCAGCCCCAGGGTCACCGCTTGGTCAACCCCACTGCACGGGCAGCGCCTGTGACACTGCCCGCTCCGGATCAGTGCTGTCCGCGGTCTCGGCTTCCTGCGCCGCGACGCGCTCCTGCTCGACTCGCTCCCGGGAACTCAGGTGGCGGACCGGCCGGACGAACTTGTAGCCCACGTTACGCACCGTGCCGATGAGCTGCTCATGCTCCGGGCCGAGCTTGGCCCGCAGCCGCCGCACATGGACGTCAACCGTGCGGGTGCCGCCGAAGAAGTCATAGCCCCATACCTCCTGCAGCAACTGCGCCCGGGTGAATACTCGACCGGCATGCTGCGCGAGGTATTTGAGCAGCTCGAACTCCTTGTAGGTGAGATCCAGCGGCCGACCCTTGAGCCTGGCCGTGTACGTGGCCTCGTCGATGACCAGCTCGCCGAGAACCAAGGCACCGCTGCGGCCCGCGCTGGACTCGGTGGCGCGCCGCGCGACCAGCAGCCGGAGCCTGGCATCGACCTCGGCCGGGCCCGCGCTGGGCAGCAGGATCTCGTCGGAACCCCAGTCGGCGGACAGCGCGACCAGCCCACCCTCACTGATCACGACCACCACCGGAACGTCCAACCCGGTGGATCCCAGCAACCTGCACAGGCTGCGGGACCCGGCCAGGTCCGAGCGAGCATCGACCAGCACCGCGTCGTACGGTCCCGCATCCAGCAAGGCGGCGACCTCCGGGGCGGCCGCCCGCACGCCGTGCCCCAGCAGGGCCAGCGCAGGCAGAACCGAGTGCGGGCCAGCGTCCGGGGTGAGCACCAACAGCTCCATGCCTGCTCCCTCCTGCCGTTGCAGGCGCGGTGTGACCGCCGGGTCAAACCCCAGTATGGGCCCCAGTCTGGCCCAGCTCGGGGTCCCCGAGACGGGGCCCTGCCCTACCGCATGTTCTGCGGAGAATACCGTGCCATTGCACGGCTATCACAAAACAGACAGTTGGGTGGGGCTTTGTGCGTAAGCTGATCATCGCGATGCTGATCGTCATAGCCTTGGCCGTGGCAGCGGACTTCGGTGCGGCGGCAGCTGCCGAGTACGCCGTCGCCACGCAGCTGCGCCAGCAGCTTGGGCCGGCCACCGATCCGTCCGTGCGGATCAATGGCTTCCCGTTCCTGACCCAAGCGCTGGCCGGCCGGTACTCCAGCATCGACGTGCGAGCCACCGGAGTGCCTGCCGACCCGCTGCGTGACCTGGATGTGGAGGCGACGCTGCACGATGTCGAGGTACCGCTGGGTGCGGCGATCTCCGGTGAGCTGCAGTCGATACAGGCAAGCCGGGTGGACGGCCGGGTCCGCGTCAAGGACACCGACCTCGGACGCGCGATCGGGATCGAAGACCTTCGGATCCAGGAGCCCTCTGACCGAGAGATCTCAGCACTGCTGCCAGCAGGGACGAACGGCAATCCCGCTCCGGGCGAGCAGGCGCCGATCCGCATGGTGGCGACGACCGACCTTCTCGGCCAGCGCACCGAAATCATTGGCATAGGAGTGATTGATCTCACTAATGATCTGGTGCAAATCACCGCCAGGGACGTGCGGTTGGCCCGCGACGGTGTCGGGGAGGTGGGCTTGCCGCGGGCGATCCGCCAGACCCTGCTCACGACGCTGAGCGCCGACGTGAAACCCGGCGGGCTCCCGTTCGACGTCACCCCCACCAGAGTGTGGGTGGGAACCGGATCGGTAGTCGTTGAGGGCACGGCGAGCAATGTCACGATAAGCCAGGCCGGCACCGGCGCCGGCTGATGATCGGAGATGATGCGCGAAGCTGCGGACATGAATTGTGTGTTCTGCCGCATCGTTGCCGGCACCGCCGACGTCAGCGTCGTTTACGAGGACGACCGATTGCTCGCCTTCTGCGACGTAAACCCGGTCAATCCTGGTCATGTGCTGATCATTCCTAAGACCCACTGCGTGGGGCTGGCCGACCTCGAGGTGGCCGATGGCAGCCGGATGTTCGCAGTCGCTCAGCGTCTGGCCGCCGCCGTGCGGAGCATCGGGGTGCGATGTGAGGGAGTGAATCTATCTCTCGCCGATGGCGAGGCTGCGGGTCAGGAAATCTTTCATGTCCACCTGCACGTGATTCCCCGGTACCGGGGGGACTACTTCCGCCTCGATTCTGGGCAACGGCGAGCGTCCCGCACAGACCTTGACGATATCGCCGCTCGGGTCCGCGCCAAGTTGTGACGACATGGCGCCGGTCCGGCTTGTGGAACGACAGTCCCGCAGACCGGGCGTCTCCGGTAGTCTCGCATCCGTGGACTCGCTGCTGACCAAGCGCCGAGCGATTGATTTCTGCCGGCTACGCAGCAGCCATTGTCTTCACGCCCTGACCGGGCGGTGATCCGCGCACGACCGCGGGCGCAGCACGCGTATCTGGCCGCTGCCTGCCTACGGACACCTCATCCACCATGGTCAGGAGCATCCATGACCTTGCTATCCCCAGGCCTGTTGCGCTGGGCGCAGCCGTGCGGAGAGCCACGTTCAGCTGTGTGCCTGGGCTGTGGGATCTGCTTCCGGCCGGCGCCGTTGCCCGGCTGGGGGCACCTGTTGTGAGCAACGCCAACACCGAACGAGGAGCTGTCGCATGAGCCGCGAAGATGTCCTGGTCACGCCGGACTGGGCAGAGCAGAACCTGGACACCGATGGCATCGTCTTCGTCGAGGTCGACGAGGACACCACCGCCTACGACGCGGGGCACATCCCCGGCGCAGTGAAGATCAACTGGAAAACGGAGCTGCAGGACCCGGTGATCCGCGACTTCGTGGACAAGGGAGCCTTCGAGAAGCTGCTGTCGGACAAAGGCATCAGCAATGACGACACCGTGGTTCTCTACGGCGGCAACAACAACTGGTTCGCCGCTTACGCCTACTGGTACTTCAAGCTCTACGGGCACCGTGACGTCCGGTTGCTTGATGGCGGGCGCAAGAAGTGGGAGCTGGACAATCGCCCCCTGACCACCGACCCAGTGAGCCGGCCGGCCACCAGCTACACCGCCCACGACCAGAACACCGCCATCCGGGCGTTCCGGCAGGAGGTGGTTGACGCGATCGGCAACAAGAACCTCGTCGACGTCCGCTCACCGGACGAGTTCGCCGGAAAGATCCTGGCCCCGGCACACCTGCCGCAGGAATCAGCGCAGCGCCCGGGGCACATCCCCACCGCGCTGAACGTGCCGTGGTCCAAGGC
>JALZCN010000436.1 GCA_030863045.1 Actinomycetota bacterium
GCCCCGATCCCATCCGGATCGGGGCCCCTCTGCGCGTATCCGACAGGGACCATGACCGCTCCCCTGTCGTCGCCGAGTTCAACCCGCGAGCTGTCCGAAGGCCAGTGGCGCGCAGCGCCTACGGAGTTGGCTCTGAATAGCGGTCAGAGGCGCTAGGGGACGGCTCGGCGGATTGGACGACCTCGAACTCCAAGAGGGAGGAGCCGGTGGCTACTGGTTTCGCCCGGGCACCGGAGTGTGCCTCCATTGCCGGACCGTTGCGCCAGGCTTGGAAGTGCTCCTCGGTTTCCCATTTGGTGTAGACGAAATACCGGTCGTCTCCGGCCACAGGGCGGAGTAGCTCGAAGCCGAGAAAGCCCGGGGCGGAGTCCACAGATCCGTGGCGAGCCGCGAACCGGCGCTCCAGCTCAGGACCGGCGCCCTCCGGCACCTCAATAGCGTTGATCTTCACGACAGCCATACCGCCAGCCTACGGCTACGGGGATCATTGTGACCGGCCTGAGCAACCGCGTCTGACCTATCCGTTGCCACCGGCGAGCAACACCGTGGCCACCCGTTCGGCGACAGACCCGCCGGGGTGACGGTCACTCCGTTCACAGCTCACGGTCCTCCGGGCAGCGCGAAACGGCCGTCGAGGGTCTGCTCCACCAGGCCGTCGACAAGCAGGGAGTCCAGGCACCGCTGACGCTGCAGCGCGTCCAGCCAGACTGCGTCCAGCCGCGCTCGCGGCACCGGGTCCACCGCGGCCCGCAGAACGTCGAGCAGCAACCCGCGCACCTGGCGGTCGGTGCCCGCGAAGCGCTGCCCCGGTCGACCGGGTGCCGTCCCGGCAGGTCGGCCGGCGCGTACCCACCGGCACTCGCCGGCCACCGGGCAATCGACGCACCGTGGCCGGCGGGCGGTGCACACAACGGCGCCGAGCTCCATCAGCGCGGCGCAGAAGCGGGCCGGCTGGGCCTCGGGTAGTACACCGTCAACGTCGGACAGATCACGTGCGGTGGACGGCAGTCCGGACTCAGCGGTGCCATGCACTGCACGAGCAATCACTCGGCGGACGTTGGTGTCCACCACCGGCACGCGGTGCCCGTATCCGAAGGCCGCCACAGCGCGCGCGGTGTAGGCGCCGACCCCAGGCAGTGTGAGCAGCACCTCCACATCGGCGGGGACGGCGTCGGCGTGCTGCACGGCGATGGCGGTGGCGGCGGCGTGCAGCCGCAGCGCCCGCCGCGGATAGCCCAACTTCCCCCACGCCCGCACTGCAGTGCCGGGCGTCTCGGCGGCCAGGCCCGACGGCGTAGGCCAGCGGGCCATCCATTCCGTCCATACGCCGACGACGCGATGTACCGGGGTCTGCTGCAGCATGACCTCGCTGACCAGAACGCCCCACGGCGTGGTGCCAGGCGCTCGCCACGGTAAATCCCGGGCGTGGGCGTCGAACCAGGCGATCAGGTTTGCAGCGTTCACGACGGGCACGGCAGTACCTCGGTAAGGTCGCCGGTCTCGATATTCACCACAAAGCCGCGCACTGCCACGGTATTCGCCAGGAACGGGCTGCGTCGAACCCGTTCTATCGACTGCCGCACGTCGGATTCCGTGTCGCGGAACGTCTCGACGGCCCAGGTCGGCCGCAGACCGGTGGCTTCTTGAAGTTCCGCCCAGAAGCCCTCGTCGGTGAAGGTCGCCATCCCACATTTGGTGTGGTGCAACAACATCACCGCGGTGGTGCCCAGCTTTCGCTGGCTGACCGCCAGGGAGCGGATGACGTCGTCAGTGACGACACCCCCCGCGTTGCGCAGCACATGTGCCTCCCCCGGTCGCAAGCGAAGCACTTGGACCGGGTCGAGCCGGGCGTCCATGCAGGCTACTACCGCCACGTGCAGGCTGGGTGGGGACGGCAGCGGACCAGGATCGGGACCCGGGCGCGATGCGTTGCGGTCCACCAGCTCCTGTATCGACGTCATGAGCGTCTCCTTCACGGTGGGAGACTGTAGGACGCGATCCTATTTAGGCTAGGAGCGGTCGCGTTCCGGCGTCGGCAAGCCGGTCGACGCAGCCGGCTGTCTCACCGCCACCGGCGCTGCGGGCAACCCGGGTGGCACCAGCCGTTTCTTCGGCGTCATCGCCGGCACCGTGTCCACCGAGTTCTTCGCCGAGGACCCGCAGTGAGACGCCGTTTGGATGCCCGACCGCAACTTTCTGTGAACAGTTCGATTTCGGGTTGTGACGATCCGGATTAGTACCTACTCTTGTGGCGGGGCTTGGCGCGGTGATGTGTGGCTGCCGATCTGTCGGTGGTCACTGATTTGTCGCGCCGAGACGGGGTGGTAACTGTGCTGGTGGTCGGTTCTCGCGGCCGGTGCACGATCGAGATGAAGGGGTTGTTGGGGCGATGACGGCCCCAGCATCGCGTTGGGCCGACGAGTTCGTGCATCCGGCCCTCTTCTACCGTGGCACTGCTGAGTATCTAGAAGGCACGGTGCCGTTCATTCGTGAAGGGCTGGCCACCGGCGAACCCGTGGCGCTGGCCGTGCCGGGGCCAAACTTGCGCCTCATCCTGGCTGAGCTGGGCACCGATGCCGAACGGGTACGGCTGCTCGACATGACGCGTTCCGGCCGCAACCCGGGACGGATGGTCCCCAATGTGCTCCGCGCTTTCGCCGATGCCCACCGTCACCAGCGGGTGCGGATCGTCGGTGAACACCTGTGGACTGGACACACCGCCAGGGAGTACCCGGCCTGCGCCCAACACGAAGCTTTGATCCACATCGCGCTCGCCGGTCGATCGGTCACCATGTTGTGTCCCTATGACGCCAACAGAGTGGGCCCACAAACCCTCGCCGACGCTGAAGCCATCCATCCACTGCTGATCGGAGCCTGCGGTAAACGAGCCAGCACCGCCTACGCTCCCGCACGCGTCGCCGATGACGCCCTACTTAGATCGCCGGCGCTGGGCCCCAGTTTCACCTTCGATGCCACCAACCAGGCACTCGCCGGGCAATTCGCCAGCGACCACGCTGCTCGACTCGGCTCGGGCGGTGATCACGCCGAACTCAAGCTGATGATCAACGAACTGACCGCACACGCCCTCGTGCACGGCGGAGGGACCGGTACGCTGCGCATCTGGGTTGATCGAGGTTATCTGGTGTGCGAAGTCCGGCACACCGGGCAGCGTCAGAATCCCACCGCTGACTCTCGACCGGCTGACTCCAGAAGACCAGATCGTGGCCTGCTGCTCGCCCACTACATGTCCGACCTGGTCGAGCAGCGCAGCAGCGCGCAGGGCACCGCAACCTGGGTGTACCTGAGGCTCGTGCCTGGGGATGCGCCGACGAACGACCCGACCGCGGCCATTCCTGCGCCGCGTACCCGGCCCGCGCCGCCCGGCCCGACGCCGTTGCCCTGGCAAACCTACGAGGCATTGCACGCCGCTGAGCGCTTCGGGCGGTATCTCCCCCAGGACACCACGGCCGACACCGAGCGGTCCCCCGTTGGGAGCGCTGAGCGAGCCGGCCAACGGCGTCCGGTCGAACCGGTGCTCGAGGCTCTGACGGCGGTGGAGGCGCTTGCTCGGGTGGTGGACCGGTGGCGAGCCAGGCTGGTACGGCTGGCCCGGACCCGTGGGGCGCCGTGGACTGACATCGGTCAGTCGCTTGGTGTGAGCAAGCAGGCCGCTCATGAACGCTACGGGCGCCTGCAATCACGCCAAGCAGCACAGATCCGTCGGCCCACCGGTCCTGAGCTACCGCGCTAAGTCCCACCGGTACTGCCGGCCGTCAGGGATGAGAGGGTCGGCGCTACCAGGACCAGTTGGAGTGCAGTTCGGCGCGCCACGGATGTGGGTAAGTCTGTTCGATCACGAAGCCCATCCCGACCCCACGCGCCAGTGACACGCTGCGCTCGAGCTTGCGGGTGATCGGGCTGCCTGGCGCACCGTTGTTGTCCCACCAGGATTCCCGCTGGCGTATGCAGGTTTGCGCCCCAAGATAGGCATTTCGACACATGCTAGGTGGGTACCACACCTGCGAATGGAAGAAGTCCACGGTCTTGCCGCTGGTCTGTTCGGTGATGGTGCCCCACGCCTGGACGCAGTAGGCCCGTGATGGGATCTTCCACCGCACGTAGTGTTGCCGGCCACCATCCGATGGCAACGGCGTCATGTTGCGGCAGGATCCATCGCCGACCGACTCCTGATGCACCCGCTGCACGTAGTAGGTGCCGAAGCTGCGCCACCCGTCGAGCAGTACCCAATCGCCGGCACGGATGAAGCGCTCCGCGCTATCCGGGGGCCATTTCGACGGGTCGCCCCACAACACTTCCGACTCGTCGCCCTGTGGCGTCCACGACCACTGCCCGGCGAGCTTTCCTGCGGAGTAGAACTTCCCGGCATGACGTTGGGTCATCAGGGAGTAGTCGCCGTAGTCTTCCGACGGCGCGGCGGTGGCGACCGGGCCCATCGTGAAGACCAGCAAGGTCAGGAGCACGACGAGGAGCCAATTGCTCACTCTGTGTTGTATCACCGGTCCCCCTCCGGCGCTAAAGCGTGACCTCTGCCGACCCTATCGCGGAATAGTAACTCACCGTTATCGTTAGAGTCGAGCAATGTGCTGGGACTCAGCCGGCGAGCCCTAGCCGTACTCAGCCGGAGTGCTTTCCGAGGCTGCGCGGTGAGCCGGCCAGCGCTGTGACTTCAGGCGCTACATCGCCGCCGCGTGCGGATCGACACCGGGACGACGAACGTAGGGAAGAACACGAACGGGGTATCGGGTGATCGCCGAGTTGGGCATGGCAAAGGCGAGCTGCTGCATCCACGATCCGAGCGGGGCGCCTCGTGAAGTCGGTCATCTGAAGGATATGCACAGCTCAGAGCCGCCGTAACGTCGAGACAGGTGAATCGAGGGGGCGCAACTAGGGAGCTTTCATGGCAACAGTCGTTTCCCTTCATGCCCATCCCGACGATGAGGCGATCGGCTGCGGCGGCACGCTGGCCAAAGCTTCGGCGAACGGGCATCGGATACTCGTGGTGACGGCCACCCGGGGCGAGCACGGCCACACCCCCGATGGCCTGCTGAAGCCAGGCGAGCAGCTCTGGGAGCGACGGGTCGCAGAGTGCGTGGAGGCCGGTCGCATCCTGGGTGTGCATCGGTGGGAGTTCCTGGGCTATGTCGACTCCGGGATGATGGGATGGCCCACCAACACCGCGCGGGACAGCTCCTAGCAGGCCGACGTTCGAGGAGGCGGCCCAGCGCTTGGCGGCCATCCTCGACGAGGAACAGGCTGACGTCCTGACCATCTACGACCCTGCGGGAATCACGGGACATCCCGACCATATTCAGGTGAACCGGGTTGGGGTGCGGGCTGCCGCCCTAGCCGGAACGGCCAGGTCTACGAGGGGGACGATGAACCGGACCCAGATCCAACGGCTGGTGGGGCAGGCGGCTGAGCTGGGTATCGACGGTGGCAGGCTCGTCGGCCTGGACAGCTTCGGGACGCCGGAGGGCTGATCACCACCACCGTTGATGTACGCGACTACCTTGCAACCAAGCGGCGGGCGATGACCGCCCACGCCAGCCAGATAGCCGAAAATTCGCTGTTCCTGACCATGCCACCGGAGGCGTTCGGTCTGATCTGGGGCTACGAGTGGTTCATCCGGCGGGATGTGCCCCCCGGCACCCGCGAAACAGGACTATCGACGATCTTGTGTGATCCAAGACAGCGACGGTCAGCAGCGGATGATCGCCACGGACCTGCCCGCCGCGCGGGCGAGGTGCTGGATATCCTGGGGGTCGCTGGTGAGGATGCGGTCGCCGGTCTGAGCAACCAGCACCAGCGTGGCGTCGATCGGGTCCCGGATACCCGCCCAGCCGATCAGAACCCCGGCAGCCCTTCCCGCCTCGTCATCCACCGGGCGCACATCGACGCCGCGAAGCAGCCGAGCCAGCCGTACCTGCCGGCCATGGGAATCACGCCACACCTGAGCCAGCACGATTGCGTTGCTGCGCAGCTGGACTCCGTGGCGCTGCGCAACGCGGAGCTGAGCGATCAATGAACGGTCATCGCGTTCCACGGCCAGGAAGGCACCGGCGTCGAGAACAAGCGCGCTCACGCCGCCGGGTCCGCCGTCCGCAGCCCGAGTTCTCGTTCGGCACGTTCCAGTTCCGCCGCGGTCAATGGTCCGTGCTCGTGCTCCCAGTCATCGAGGAACTCCTCAAGGGCCTCAGCGCGCAGCTTGGCCGACGCGGCCTCGGCCAGCCACGAGGACAACCCCTTACCGGTGCGCCGGGCAGCGTCGCGGACAGCGTCGCCGAGATCAGCCTCAAGCGAGATGCTCATCTTGTCGACCTTCATAGGCCTAGAATACCGCGGTAGGGCATACCTTGGTATGTACTCCAGAACGCGTGCCGCCAGCTCCACCGGCAGCTCATGTGCTGCGTGGACCGTCGGCCGGACCGTCTTGGGTCTGATCGTAATACCGGGAGCCCTACCCCTCGGGCACCGGCGGCTGACCTCGGTGGCCAACTGAACCCGGTTGGTGATCCCCCAGCTTGCGGAACACGTTGGCCAGGTGAGTCGCCACGGTCCGGCGAGAGATGAACAGGCGGTTACAATCTGTGGGTTGGTAAGCCCCTCGGCCGCCAGCCGGGCGACACCGAGCTCGCTGTTGGTCAGGCTGTCCAGCCC
>JALZCN010000460.1 GCA_030863045.1 Actinomycetota bacterium
GGATGTCACTGAGAGTCGGCTCCACGACGTGTGAGACCTGACTGACATTTACGCCCCGCTCGACCTGAGCTGATTAGGTCGCCAAGCCGTTCGGCGACGGTATCGATACCAAGACTTCCGGCGACAGAGGGGTCTGGCTGAACAGCCATTGAATTACGCGATGATAACTTTGCTGATAGGAATGCGCCGAAATGATGGTCACCTGCAGATGTGCGGGGTGAATAGCTGGGTCCATTAGCAAAGCGGTATATAGGTCGCCGCGATTGGAGTGATGCTACGAGTGTTGAAGTAGCGGCGCTGGCGGTTGACTTGACTTCTCGGCGGGGCCGACGGGCATGCTAGCGACCTGCTCCCCTCAGCGTATCTACGACATCGGTGCCGGGACACCATGCGAAGGGCTACGTTCCGTGGTTGAATGCGGCATGGTGAGTAGCCTTGAACGGCGGCCCCCGGCCGCTCGATTGAACCGTCGACTCGAATCGTTGACCTGGGCGCTGGAGCGTTCTCGCCCTTTGAGTGTCGCCGGCAAGGTGGTCAGTAGACCGGTGGCCAAGCTGCTCGGGACCGGTCCGGCGAAAGATCTGCTGAGCGGCACTTGGCTGGGCCACCCGGCACATCCCCTGCTCACCGATATCCCCATCGGTGCCTGGACCAGCGCCTTGCTGCTGGATCTCGTGGGGATCGTCGGTGGCCCTGGTGCCGCTTCTCGACGAGGGGCGGACACGCTGGTGGCTGTGGGCGTCGTCACTGCCCTGCCCACAACGGCCTCGGGCCTGTCCGACTTATCGGACGAGGTCGAAGACTCCATCCTTGCGGTAGGTGCTGCCCACGCCATCCTCAACGTCGCGGCGCTGGGGCTCTTCACCGCCTCGTATGCCGCGCGGCTCCAACGCAAACGGGCCCGAGGCATTGCACTATCCATGATCGGCACCGGTGTGCTCGTCGCTTCGGGATTCCTGGGCGGACACCTGTCCTACCGCAAGGGCCTAGGCGTCGACCACAACGTCTTCGAAGAGCCCATTGGAGACTGGATTGCTGTCCTGGACGCATCCGAACTTGCCGATGGAGATCCTCGGCAGGTCACCGTCGCAGGCAATGAAGTGCTGCTCTACCGGGCGACGGGCGCCGTCTATGCGTTGGCTAACCGGTGCAGTCATCGCGGTGGACCGCTTCACCAGGGCAAGATCGAGGACCAGGAAATCGTCTGCCCGTGGCACTTCAGCCGTTTCCGCATGCGGGACGGATCCGTTGTTAGGGGGCCGGCAGTTGCCCCACAACCCTGCTACGAAACACGGGTTCAACAAGGCAAGATCGAAATAAGATCGAAGCCCTAAGCGTCGTGGCCTGCGCCGAGCAGCGGACGTGGGTGCGGATGTACTAGACCGGCAGGTGACAGCAATGCGCAGCTGCCGCGGTGGCGTCAACCCGAAGTGACGGATGTTGGCTTCTCGTCGGGCTCTCGGCCTGGCGTCTTGAGGTCGAGTGTACGGATGAGGACGCGGAACAGCAGGTAGTAGACAATCGCGTAGATAACGCCGAGGACGAGGATGAGCAGCGGGTTCTTGGTGTTGGCCTTGTTGAAGTTCAGCACGTAGTCGATAAGCCCCGCGGAGAACCCGAAGCCGATTTTGATATCGAGCACATAAGCCAGTGCCATCGACACCCCGGTGAGCGCCGCGTGTACGACGAAGAGCACTGGAGCCACGAAGATGAAGGCGAACTCGATCGGTTCGGTGACGCCGGTAACCAGTGACGTCAGCCCAGCCGCCAACATTATGCCGGCCACCGCCTTGCGTCGCGGGGCTCTCGCCTGGTGCGCCATGGCCAGCGCCGCGGCAGGCAGGCCGAACATGATGACCGGGAAGAAGCCGGCCATGAAACCGCCGGTGCCGTCCACCCCGGCGAAGTAACAGTTGAGATCGCCGCCCAGTGTCGTTCCCGCCGCGTCGGAGCAGTCCGGCACGGTGAACCACACGATCGAGTTGACGATGTGGTGCAGACCGAGGGGGATCAGCAACCGGTTCACGACACCATAGACGGCGACGCCGAGAGCGCCGGCATTGACGAGCTGATCACCGACCCAATCAATGCCAGCGCCGGCGAGGAACCAGAGCAGCGCGACCGCGACCGCGGCCACCAGCGCGGCGAAAGCCGTGACGATCGGCACGAACCGGCGGCCGCCGAAGAACGCCAGCCAGGTCGGCAGCTTCACCCGGTGGTAACGCTGCCAGAGCACGGCAGCGAGCAGGCCCATGAGGATGCCGCCCAGGACGCCGGTGGGGTTCGCCTGGGCCAGGTCAAGCGTCTGCTCGCCGTCGATATCGGCGACCACCCTCTCCTTGAGCGCCTGGAAGGGCTCCGGCCAGCCCGACGGAACCGAGGCGAAGATGACCCGGGTCACCCGATCGAAGACCAGGTATCCGACCAGCGCGGCCAAAGCCGTGGAGCCGTCAGATTTCCGCGCGAACCCGATCGCCACGCCGACTGCGAACAACAACGGCAGCGCGTCGAAGACAGCCTGGCCGCTCGCTGAGATGACGTCGGCGGTCGCGTCCAGCCAGCCGAGCCCGCTGCGACCGAGCAGGTCGGGCTGGCCCAGCCGAAGCAGCAGCGCGGCCGGCGGGAGCACCACGATGGGCATGATGAGGCTTCGGCCGACGCGTTGGAGCACGGCGAGGCCGGCGCCTCCGGCGCCTCCTGTCACCTCGGCAGGTGCGGCGGTCGAGCTCATGAGCGAACCTCCTGGTCAAACGGGATTACCGCGTCGACGTAAGCTCCGCGTCGGTGAGGTCGGTCAGACTAGACCGAACACCCTCACCCGGTCGTCCATGCATTCGAAGAAAGAGATCGCCGGTGAGTGTGGTCATCGCGCCGCAAATGATCACCGGCGAGGAGATGCTCGCCCCCGCGGGGGTGGTGGTCGAGGGCGGTCGCGTCGTCGACGTGGTGGCCGACTCGCAGGTCGAGAGGTTGCGCGCCGACGTGACGCTGCTGGACGGGTTGCTCGTGCCCGGTCTGGTCGATCTGCAGGTCAACGGTTACTTCGGGGTCGACCTCATCTCGGCCACACCGGCCGAGTGGGCCGCGGTAGCGGCCCGGCTGCCCGGGACCGGCGTGACCGCGTTCGCTCCCACTTTCATCACGGGTCCGCTCGACCGTCTCACCGCCGGGCTGCGCCGGGCCGAGCACGCCATGGTTGCTGGGCGGGCGACGCACTCGGCCCGGATTGTCGGGGTACACCTCGAAGGACCGTTCCTGGCGAGCTCCCGTCGTGGCGCGCACAGTGCGGCCTTCCTCCGTGACCCGACCGATCAGGCACTCGACCTCTTGTTGGAGGCAGCCGCACCCGGCACGCTGCGGCTGGTGACCCTGGCGCCGGAACGCCCCGGCGCCCTCGGCGCGGTGCGCCGGCTCACCGCCGCGGGTGTAGTGGTCGGTCTCGGTCATACTGACGCGACGGCGGTCCAGGTCAGCGCGGCCGCCGACGCCGGGGCGCGGATGGTAACCCATCTGTTCAACGCACAGCGCGGCCTGCACCACCGGGAGCCCGGGGTGGTCGGCGCCGGCCTGGTGGACCACCGGCTGACCTGTGGACTGATCCTCGACCTGCACCACGTGGCGGCCGAGGTTGCCCGGCTGGTCTTCGCTGCCGCTCCCGGCCGGATCGTGCTGGTCACCGACGCGGTCGCCGCCGCGGGCATGCCGCCGGGGTGCTATGTGCTGGGCGATGAGCCGGTGATCGTCGAGTCCGGGCGCCCACCGGTACGCAATGACGGGACGCTGGCCGGTTCGGGACTGCGACTGGACGAGGCCGTGGCCAACGCAGTGGCACTGGGAGTCGATGTGGTGAGCGCGGTCGCAGCCGCGAGCCAAGTGCCTGCCGACCTGCTAGGCCGCACCGACCTCGGGCGGATCGCGCCAGGCGCCGCCGCCGACCTGGTCTGGCTCGGTGACGACCTGCGTGCTCGAGCCACCTGGATCGGCGGCAAGCTCGTTTTCGGAGCTGACGAAGCGGTGATGAGATGACGACGGCCCGTACTGTCACAGCAGACGGCCCACAGAAGGGCAGCAGCACATGACCGCAAAGGCGGAGCAGATCGTGACCGGTCTCGGTGGGATCGACAACATCGTGGAGATCGAGCCCTGCATCACCCGACTGCGCACTGAGGTGCGCGACCCGGCGCTGGTGGACGACGCTGTGCTGCGCTCCGCCGGGGCACACGGCGTGCTGCGTGCCGGCCTCGTGGTGCAGGTGGTCGTCGGACCGGAGGCCGACACCCTGGCGAGCGAGATCGAGGACCTTTCCGAGTGAGCAGGCCGGTACTGACGGTGTGTGCGCCGGTGCCCGGGCGGACACGGTCACTCGCGGACGTGCCCGATCCGGTGTTCGCCGCCGCTCTCGTCGGTCCGGGTGTGGCGGTCGATCCAGAGCGTGGCCCGCTGACGGCACGTGCGCCGGTGAGTGGCCGGCTGGCCACGCTGCACCCGCACGCGTTCGTCGTCGTCACCGACGACGAACGTGCGGTGTTGGTCCACCTGGGAATCAACACGGTGCAACTGGCCGGTGCCGGATTCGAGTTGCTTGTGACCCCGGGGGACAGGGTGGTCGTCGGCGCACCGGTCGTGGAGTGGGATGCCGCGCGGATCGAGGCCGGAGGACGTTCGTCGGTGTGCCCGGTGGTAGCGCTGGACGCCGCGCCCGAGGCCGTGTCGCGGCTCGCCGCCGATGGCGTAGTAGCGATCGGTGCTGAGTTGTTCGGGTGGCGTTGAGTAAGGAGGAGCCCATGGCCGAGCGATCGGTGACCGTGCCCCCGGGAGTCGGCCTGCATGCCCGGCCCGCTTCGCTGCTGGTTCAGGCCGCAGCCGAGGCCGCGATCAGCGTCACGGTGGCTCGGCCGGGTGGTGCTGCGGTCAACGCGAAGAGCATCCTCGCGCTGCTCGGTCTGGATGTTCGGGGTGGCGAGCAGTTGGTGCTGCGGGCCGACGGACCGGGGGCGGAGGAGGCGCTGGACCGCATCGCCCGGGTCGTCAAGGCGACGCCACCCGCAGATGGCTGATCCGACCGGTCCATGGCGAGGTGTCGGGGTGAGTCCCGGCATCGGCGTGGGGCCGGTGGTACGGCTGACCGACCGGGTGCCGGAACAACCCAGCGACGCGCCGGCCGGCGATCCGGCCGTGGCAGGGGTCCAGGCATCGGACGCGCTGGCGGCCGTCGCGGTCGACCTCGAAGAACGCGGCCGGCGAGTTGGGCCGCAGGTACGGGCGGTGCTCGAGGCTCAGGCGTTGATCGCTCGCGACCCCGATCTCGCCGCCGAGGTGACCCGACGGGTCGCCGCCGGAAGCACCGCGGTACGGGCGGTGTACGACGCCTTCGGCACCCATCGTGCGACGATCGCCGCGGCAGGGCGCTACGTCGCGGGACGGGTGGCCGATCTCGACGACGTGCGCGACCGCGCGATTGCTCGGCTGTCGGGCACGCCGCTGCCGTCTCTGCCCACCCTGACC
>JALZCN010000473.1 GCA_030863045.1 Actinomycetota bacterium
GAGCCGCACCTATCGCCCGAACCTCACCGCCACGCTGACCCCAACCGTTTTGACGGCTGCCGTTAGCAGTAGGTATCAGCCCAGGCCTTGGGCCTGGTGTAGGCCGCGACGCGGCGTCCCGGTCTGACTGCCAGTCTGAGCGGGTGGTCGATAGTCGTGGCTTCCCGTTGCTGTCATGGACTGTCGTCGTGCCGTTGCTCGCGATTGTGGCACTGGCTCCGGCCTGGGGCCGCGACCTCGGCGCTGGGCTCACGGTTGCGGTGGCCGCACTCCTGGTCGCAGCGGTGCTGGCGTCGGTGCACCATGCCGAGGTCGTCGCGCACCGGGTCGGCGAACCGTTCGGGTCACTTGTCCTGGCGGTCGTGGTCACAGTGATCGAGGTCGCCTTGATCGTTACCCTGATGATCTCCGGTGGACCGGACACGGCCTCGCTGGCCCGGGACACGGTGTTCGCCGCAGTCATGATCACAACCAACGGCATCGTCGGTCTGTCGTTGCTTCTGGGCGCCTTGCGCTACGGGCTGACGTTGTTTAACTCAGAGGGCAGCGGCGCCGCGCTGGCGACCGTGGCCACCCTTGCCACATTGAGCCTGGTGCTGCCGACCTTCACCACCAGCGAGCCCGGCCCGCAGTTCTCCCCCGCGCAGCTGACGTTCGCCGCGCTCGCGTCGCTGGCGTTGTACGCGACGTTCGTGGTCACTCAGACCGTGCGCCACCGTGACTTCTTCCTCCCCGTCACCCCCGAGGGCGCCACCGTCGATGTCGAGGAGCATGCCGCGGC
Source organism: Actinomycetota bacterium (assembly GCA_030863045.1). Taxonomy (GTDB): domain Bacteria; phylum Actinomycetota; class Actinomycetes; order Mycobacteriales; family Pseudonocardiaceae. The sequence continues at coordinate 782 of JALZCN010000473.1, forward strand.
GCCGACCGGGCGGGTGGCGGTGACAAGCCTCGGCTTGCTGGTGGTGCGCTGGTCGCGGTCGTCGGGCTGGCGAAGGTGGAATCGCCGGCGATCGAAGCCGGGGTCGACGCCGCGGGCTTCCCGCCTTCGTTCGTGGGTGTGGTGATCGCATTGCTGGTCCTGCTTCCGGAGACCCTGGCTGCCGTGCGGGCTGCCCTTCGCCAGCGGATCCAGATCAGCCTCAATCTCGCTTACGGGTCGGCGATGGCGAGCATCGGGCTGACAATCCCCGCGATCGCGGTCGCGTCAATCTGGCTTGAGGGGCCGTTGCTGCTCGGCCTCGGTGCCACGCAGATGGTGCTCCTTGCCCTGACAGTTGTCGTCAGCGTGCTTACCGTGGTTCCGGGCCGAGCAACTCGGCTCCAGGGCGGCGTTCACCTGGTGTTGCTCGCAGCGTTCGTGTTCCTCGCCATCAACCCCTGACCGCGGGCGCTCCGTGGTCGTCAGGACGCTCCTACCACTTCGACGAGGCAAGTCAGCGCGGCGTTGATCTGCTGAGGCTCGGATAGCTCATCGAAGAGGCTGCAGGGTTCGGGAACCGTACGCACCGCCGAGACGATGTCGTTGCCGCCGTCTAGCGTGCGGCCGAGCTCGGGGCCTGATGCGGGAACTCAGCTGCGGAAGGGGCCCCGCACTTCGTAGGTGATACCGCCTGAAGATGCGCCGGACGTGCCGCGCTGGGAGGAGAAGTACAGCCGGGAACCGTCTGGCGAGAAGGCCGGGTCCTGTGATCTCCGATGAGCTCTGTCCGGTGATGCGCAGGACGGCGCCACCACATCGGCCGGGGTAATGATGTTGATCTCCATATTGCCACCGTCCTCGGCGACGAACAGATCACCGGACCGAATCCGACAATGTTGTCGACTCCGGTCAGCGGTGCCCCGCCGCCGCTGACCAGGGAGTCGTCGTAGGCGAGCTCGTAGGTGTTGTTCGACAGTTCAGCTGCCAGACCCGGTTGTCGCCCTTGGTGGTGCACCAGCAGGTGTTGCTGTCGTAGTAGCAGCCCTCACCACCGTTGAAGCGTTTCGCCCCGGACACCTGATTTCGGGTCGCCGTCGGAGAGCCGTCCGGGTCGGGAACCACGCCCCAGCTGAACGAGCCCGACGTGGCGGTCCCGGCCTTGAGCACCTCGAGGGTTCCCGACGCCAGGTTGCCCCAGGTGGAGGGGCGGAACCGGTAGAGGCACCCGTCGGTCTTGTCCTCGGTCAGGTAGATCACCTGGCGAACCGGGTCGGCTGCGGCAGCCTCGTGATTGAACCGGCCCATCGCAGCGCGGCGCACGGCGGTGCCCCCGAATGGGTAGGTCTCGTAGACGTAGCCGGTGTCCACCTCCTCGCAGGATTACCGCAATTAACTTGATAGAGGGAGCTGCTAATGGTCGAGACCGTGAACGCAGGATGAGCACATCGGGAACGGTCGCGAGGGCGGAGAATCGGCGGCCCAGCCACCAGGTCACCGGATGTGTTGTGCACCGATCTCCTGTAGCGGCGGAGGGTCGTCGATGCTGGCGCTCGGTGCGACCCAGCGCACGTCGACGCGGTCACCGTCGATCTCCAGTGTGCTGAGGACGTTGCGGAAATAGGGGCCGGTGGTCACCGTCCAGTCGAACGGCGATCGTGGCACACCGGCGATCTTGGCCAGACCACGACCTATGAGTCCGGCAACCACGAAGCTCGCGGCGGCGTTGAGCACGCGGACCGGCCCGGACAGCGGGTTACGGATCGGTGAGCAGACGACCTGGTAGACGCTTGTCGGTGAGCCGGCCGCAGCGGCGGGGAGTGAGGCGCGGGCCAGGTAGGCGTAGTGCACGTCGCCGGAGAGGAACCCGACGCTGGCCGGCGGTCGCCCGTACCGCCCTGCCATGAGATCGATCAGCAGGTGTGCCACCCCCTCGAACGAGCGCCGGAACGCCGCCCAGTGTTCCAGGTCGATACCCTGCCGCACCTTCTCCCCGACCGAGGCTGCCCGGGCGCCCCAAGCCCCATCGCAGACGGCCTCGTTCCAGGCTTCCAGGTAGTGCAGCCCGGGCGGCAGCAGGTAAGGCAGCGATGTGCCAATTACCAAATGCTCGTACTGACCGGTGACCTGTTCGACGAACCACTTCCACTCGATGTCATCCATCATCGTCCGCTTGCCCGGGGTCAGCACTCGCCCGCACCGGCTGTCGAGCATGACGAACCGGGTCTGGCCGAAGTCGCGGGCATAGCTGAACTTCGTGCCACCCGGCTGCTCAAAGGACTGTTCGGCGAACTTGTCCAGCAGCGCGCCGCCGTCGCCTTCGGTATCCCGCAGCGCGCTGAGCAGCGGGTCATCAGCCCGCTCACTCGTCGACAGGTTCCCGAGGTGCTGGTAGATCCAGTACGAGCCCAGCGCGCCGATCACCCGCTGCCGCCACCACGGCACCTGAGCCATCTGCTCCCGCCACGTGCTGGAGGTGTTCCAGTCGTCCCGCAGGTCGTGATCATCCATGATCATTGCGGTCGGCAGCGTGGAGAGCAGCCAGCGGATGTCCGGATCGATCCAGGCGATCCGGTACAACTCGGCGAACTCGTCGAAGTCCCGCAGCTCGTCGGTCGGCGGGTCGTTGGTGCCGCGCCGCTTGTGGATGAAGTCGAGAATGGTGTCGGGCGGCTCGTCGGCGTAGACCTGGTCGCCGAGCAGGATCAGCGTGGTCGGCCACTGTGGCTCATCGGTACTGCGGAGCTCGCTGGCGAAGCAGCGCAGCACGTCGAACCCGTGGGTGAAGTTGTGTTTCATGTCATGCGGCGCGCTGGTTCGGCAGGAGCCGAACACCAGCCGCACCGGCGCCTTGGGGTCGACTGTGCGGATTCGGCTCGGCGGCAGTCCGCTGCCGGGCTGCGGCCAGGCCTGCTCACCGTCCAGGCTGACCGTATAGGGCAGCGAGCTGCCCGGCGCGAGGTCGGTGAGCTCTACGAAGCCGTAATGATGCCCGTGCAAGGCGAACGTCGGGCAGCAGACGCCGAGGACCTCGACCTGGCACGGCACGTCCGTCTCGACCCACACCACGGCGCTGGTCGAGTCGACGTAGCGCAGCATCGGACCGAGAACAAGCCGCGCCATGGCCACCTCCAGCGCCTTCAGTTTGTACCCAGATCAACGTTATGTGCTAGCAGTGATGGTTTTGTAGTCGGTATGGAGCAAGGCCTGCTGGTCATCTCGAACGCCAAGGCCGGCAGCGCGAACCACCATGCGCTGCAGGAGGTGCTCGACGTGCTGCACCGCGGCGATGCCGACGTGTGCAGCGAGCCGCTCGGCAGCCCGGCCGAGCTCGACGCTGTGCTTGGTGCGCATCCGGACCGGCTTCCGGTAGCAGCCGGCGGCGACGGCACGTTGCACCTG
>JALZCN010000485.1 GCA_030863045.1 Actinomycetota bacterium
TACTGCGCCTTGCTGTCCTGGATGGGCTGCTGTCCTAGGACGGACACCCACGCGGTACCGGTGTATTCCCAATACAAGTCGATGTCACCACCGAGAAGCGCATTGCGGGTTGCCTCGCTTCCGCCGAGGTTGCATTGGTCGGTGACCTTGGCGCTGACCGACTCCAGGGCGGCGACCGTGATCTGGCACAGCACCAACTGCTCGTCGAAGTTCTTACCGCCCACGATGTAGGACTGGCCCTCCAGGCTGACCTGCTGGGCGAGGCTGCCGCCCTGTGCCGGCGGGCCACTGCTGCTCAGCCCACCGCATCCGGCTACCAGCACGGTGGCCGCCAGCACCGTAGCGAGCCAGGCAGCAATGCGCCCGCGGCTGAAACACGATGATGCAGACCCCACGCGTCCCTCCTGTCACCCGATCCGGCCACTCACGAGCCGTTCGGCGACGCCGGCCAACCAGTCGATGAGCAACGCCAACGCCGCCACGATGGCCGAGGTGGCGAATACCGCCTGCGCCCGGCCGAGGTTGAGCATGGCGCTGATCGGCTCACCGAGGCCGCCCGCTCCGATGAAGGTGGTGAGCGCGGCGGTGCCGACGTTGAGCACGAGTGCCACCCGGATCCCTGCCACCATCACCGGTACCGCGAGCGGGATTTCCACCCGCAGCAGGGTCCGCCGCGCCGACATTCCCATGCCGCGAGCGGCCTCGGTCATCGCCGGATCCACCTGCCGCAGCCCGACCACGGTGTTGGTGAGCACCGGCAGGAATGACGCCAGCACCAAAGCGACGATCGCTGTGGTGGTGCCGAAGCCGAGGATGAAGGCCAGCAAGATGATCACACCATATGCTGGCAGGGCCTGCATGAAGCCACCGAACGCCAGCGTCCCGGTACGGATCCGGCCGACCGCCGGTCGGCTCAGCGCTATCCCAAGCGGTAACGCGATGGCGATCACCACCACGGTTGACGCCACCGTGAGGTAGATGTGCTCGAGGAACTTCGCCCACAGATATGACGGGTTCAGCGCGCGCTGCTCGACGCTGTCCAGCTGCCGGGTAGCGGTGTAGAGCAGCACCAGCGCCAACCCGACGACCGTGATCACCGGGGTGGTGATCAGGTCACGGTTGCACAAGATCCAGATGGGGGAGCGGTCGGCTGCCGAGGTGGTCGCCGACGAGCCGGCGGTCATGGCCGTTTGCCCTTAGTGCGCAAATCGTTGACCAGGGATCCCCAGCGCAGCGCGCCACGTGGCTGCTCGTCATCGTCGACCACCACGACCAGCGGCGCGCGGGCATCGAGCATGACGTCGACGGCGTCGTAGACCGTGCCAGACAGTGGCACCGTCACCAGTGGCGGCGGTGCCGCGGAACCGGGCAGGTGGTGCCAGGCGGTTGGGCGGCCCGCGTCGTCCACCGCGAGCACCGGGTGGCCGTTGGCGGGAGCGCCAGCACTGGAGATCACCACCTCCTCCAGTTCCAGGTGGCGCAGCTCCAGCAGGGACAACCGCCGCACCGCGGCGCCGCTGCCGACGAACTCGGCGACGAAGTCGTCTGCCGGGTGGGTGAGCACGTTTCCGGCGGTATCGTATTGCGCCAGCCGCCCGCCACGAGCGAACACAGCGATCCGGTCTCCCAGCTTCACCGCCTCGGACAGGTCGTGGGTGACGAAGCAGATGGTCTTGGCGACCTGGCGCTGCACCTCGAGGAACTGGTCCTGCAATCGTTCCCGGGTGATCGGGTCGATAGCGCCGAAGGGCTCGTCCATCAGCATCACCGGGGGGTCGGCCGCGAGGCCACGTGCCACTCCGACCCGCTGCTGTTGCCCGCCGGAGAGTTGCCGGGGGTATCGGTCTCGGAAGTCGGCCGGCTCCATCCCCACCAGATGCAGCAGCTCGTCGACCCGGCTGGCGATGCGGGCCTTGTCCCAGCCGAGCATCTTGGGCACCACCGCGACGTTGTCCCCGATGGTCAGGTGCGGGAACAGCCCGACCTGCTGGATCACGTAGCCGATCCGCCTGCGCAGCTGGTCGGCATTGACGTCGGTGACGTCTTCGCCGTCCAGCAGGATGCGCCCGGCGCTGGGCTCGATGAGCCGGTTCATCATCTTCAAGGTGGTCGTCTTGCCGCATCCGGACGGCCCGATGAGCATCACGATGGCGCCCTCGGGAACGTCCAGAGTCAGCTCGGCAACGGCGGGGTTGCGCTGCTTGGGATAGGTCTTGCTGACACCATCGAGAACGATCATCGGGCGCTGACCGGTCCGGCGGGAGGAGTCGGTCCCGGATTGCACGGCCTCAGACACGGATCCCCCTCGGGGTGGTGAAGCGCTTGACCACAGCGAAAATGACTTCGAAGCCGGCCGCCACCGCCAGGCATCCCAGCGTTCCGGTGATGACCTCGTTGAACGAGTTCACGGCGCCGAGCCGGGCCAGGCCGCTTTGCAGCGGCTTGCCCAACCCGGGACCATTGATCAGGGCGGCTACCACGGCGATCGAGATCGTGATCAGCACCGCGACCCGGATGCCGGAGATGATCACCGGCCACGCCAAGGGCAGTTGCACCCGAAACATCCGGCGCACCGAACCCATCCCGACGCCGCGCGCGGCCTCCAACACCGCAGGATCCACCGAGGACAGTCCGGCCACGGTGTTGCGTAACACGGGGTAGATCGCGTACAGGGTCAGCGCCACGATGCTCGGCGTGACCCCGAGCCCCAGCAGTGGCTGCAACAGGCCGAACAACGCCAGCGAAGGGATGGTCAGGGCTGCCGAGGCGAGCAGCAGCGCGGCCTCGCGGCTACCCACCCGCAGGCTGCGGGTCCATGACGGCGGAGTGAGTTGATTGGTGTGCAGCACCAAGGCCAGTGCAAGTGAGATCACCGTGGCGAAGGCCACCGAGTAGAGCACCAGCAGGAAGTGCTGCTGAATGTAGAAGACCAGTTCGTTAACGCTGC
>JALZCN010000493.1 GCA_030863045.1 Actinomycetota bacterium
GGATCATCACGCGTCACATCGTGCCGAACATGGCGTCGCTACTGATCATCGATGCGACCATCACGGTCGGGGCTGCGATCCTGACCGAAACAGGCCTGAGCTATTTCGGTTTCGGCGTGCAACCGCCGGACGTCTCGCTCGGGACGCTGATCGGCTCCGGCACGAACTCGGCACTGACCTTCCCTTGGCTGTTCCTGTTCTCCGGGGGGCTGCTGGTGCTCACCGTGCTGTCGGTGAACTTCGTCGGTGACGGGCTGCGCGACGCGTTCGACCCAACCTCCACGCGTGGAAACCGGAGATAGCGGTGGTGCAACCGGTGCTGGACGTCACCGACCTCGAGGTGTCGTTCCCCTCCGACGGAGGCCGGGTCACTGCCGTGCGCGGGCTGAGCTACCAGGTCGCTGCCGGTGAGGTGCTGGGGATCGTCGGCGAGTCGGGATCCGGAAAATCAGTGTCCTCGCTGGCCGTCTTGAGCCTGCTGCCGCCCCAGGCCAAGATCACCGGTTCGATCCGCTTCCAGGGCCGTGAGTTGCTGGGACGCTCGGACAGCGAACTGTCCCAGATCCGGGGCCGGCGCATTTCTATGATCTTCCAGGATCCGCTGTCTGCGCTCACTCCGGTATACACCGTGGGTCACCAGGTAGCCGAGGCGCTGCTGGTGCACGGCACGCTATCGCGGCGAGCAGCCGGCGCCCGGGCCGTGGAGCTGCTCCACCTGGTTGGCATCCCCGATGCCGCGCGTCGAGCCCAGGCGTTCCCCCATGAGTTCTCCGGCGGCATGCGGCAACGCGTGGTGATCGCGATGGCGATCGCCAACGACCCTGATCTGATCATCGCCGACGAGCCGACCACCGCACTGGACGTCACGGTGCAGGCTCAGGTGCTGCAGGTGCTGGCCACCGCCCGGGAGGTTACCGGAGCGGGAATCTTGTTGATCACCCACGATCTGGGGGTGGTCGCCGGGTTCGCTGACCGGGTGCAGGTGATGTACGCCGGGCGCACCGTGGAGACCGGGCCGGTGAACGACATCTTCTATCACCCGCGGATGCCCTACACGCGGGGACTGCTTGGCTCCATTCCCCGGGTGGACACCGAGCAGCGGACGGCGCTGGTTCCCATCGAGGGTCAACCTCCGTCGTTGGCCGAGCTCGGTGCCGGCTGTCCGTTCGCCCCGCGTTGCCCCTTGGCGATCGACCACTGCCGCAGCGTGGAGCCCGACCTGGCACCCATCTCGGATACTCATCAGTGCGCCTGCCACCGGACCGATCAAACACGCGGTCGGGAGATAGAACGCACTGATCAGAGTCGAAATTGCCGCGTTCTGGCCCCAGCACGCGGTGCAGCGGTGCTGCGGGTGGAGCAGCTGGTGCGGCATTACCCGGTGCGGAAAGGGACGATCCTGCGGCGTCAGGTGGGCACGGTGCGCGCCGTGGATGACATCTCCTTCGAGCTCCGCGAGCAGGAGACCCTCGGGCTGGTTGGCGAGTCCGGCTGTGGCAAGACCAGCACCCTGATGGAGATTCTCCACCTCACCGCCCCGTCGGGCGGCCGCATCGAGGTGCTTGGCACGGACGTGTCCGCGCTGGATCGGCGGCGTCGCAAGCAACTGCGCCGGGATCTTCAAGTGGTCTTCCAGGACCCGATCGCCTCCCTGGACCCAAGACTGCCGATATTCGACGTGCTCGCCGAGCCGCTGAGCACCCATGGGGTGACCACTGCGGAGATCCGACGACGCGTCCCGGAATTGCTGAAGCTGGTCGGGCTGAGTCCGGACCAGGCCGGCCGCTATCCGGCGGAGTTCTCCGGCGGGCAACGCCAGCGCATCGGGATCGCCAGGGCACTGGCACTGGAACCCAAGGTGCTCGTGCTGGACGAACCGGTCTCCGCGCTTGATGTCTCGATTCAGGCCGGTGTGCTCAACCTGCTCGAAGAGCTGCAGGCCCGGCTCGGCTTGGCCATGCTCTTCGTCGCGCACGACCTCGCGGTGGTGCGGCACATCGCCGACCGGGTGGCGGTGATGTATCTGGGCAAGATCGTAGAGATCGGGCCGGTCGACGCGGTGTACAACGGGCCCCAGCACCCGTATACCCAGGCGCTGCTCTCGGCGATCCCGATTCCCGACCCGGCCAAGGAGCGCGCCAGGGAGCGGATCCTGCTGACCGGGGACCTGCCCAGCCCTGCCGACGTGCCATCGGGTTGCCGGTTCCGCACCCGCTGTTTCCGCTACGCCGCGCTGCCCCCCGAGCTGCGGTCACGCTGCGAGGAGGAGCCTGCGCGGGAACCGCGGGGCGCGGCGGGCCACACCGCTGGTCACGAGTCAGCGTGCCACTATGCGGCGGCGCATGCGGTGCTGTGACTGCGGTTCGACACACGATCACGGAGAGGGCGGGCGAATGCGACCACGTGTGCTGGGGGTGCTGGTCATGACCCTCGCGCTGGTGCTGATGAGCTGCGGTGGGGGTGGCGGCGCTGTAGGACCCGGTCCGCAGATCGGCACCATCGACATTGGAGCGGTGCCGGCCCAGACTCTCCGTGACGGCGGCACCCTCCGGTGGCCGCTCGCCGGATTCCCACCCAACTTCAACTACAACCACCTCGACGGGACATATGTCCCGAATGAAGAGGTGATCGGCAGCGTCATGCCGTACCTATTCCTGAGCCAAGCCGACGGCACCGTAAAGATCAACGAAAATTACCTCAAGACCGCTGAGTTGACCAGCGCCAATCCCCAGGTAGGCACCTACACCCTGCGCGACGAGGCCGCCTGGAGCGACGGCACACCGATCACCTGGCGCGACTTCCAGGCGCAATGGCAAGCTCTCAACCGCAGCAACTCGGCTTTTTTGATCTCGTCAAGCACGGGCTACACTGACATCGCTTCGGTCGAGCGGGGCACCTCCGACAAGCAGGTGGTGGTGACTTTCGCGAGAACCTTCTCCGACTGGCAAAGCCTGTTTACCCCGCTGTACCCGGCCTCCACCAACACGAACCCGCAGGTGTTCAACACCGGTTGGACCCAGAGACTTCCTGTTACCGCGGGCCCGTTTAAGGTGACGCAGATCGACCAAACCGCCAAGACCATCACGGTGGTGCGCGATGAGCAGTGGTGGGGGCCCAAGCCTCGCTTGGACAGGATCATCTTCCGCGACATCCCGGCCGAAGCAGGATTCGACGCACTCGCCAACAACGAGATCGATTTTGTCGACATCGGCCCCGACATCAACGCCTTCACCCGAGCACAGACCACCCCTGCGGTGGTAGTGCGCAAAGCCCTCGCGCCGAATTTCCGGCATATCACGTTCAACGGTCGCCCCGGCACCATCCTGGCCGACCAGCAATTGCGCATCGCAATCCAGAAGGGCATCAATACCAGGGCGATCACCCAGGCACAGATCGGCCGGATCGTACCGGACCCCGCACCCCTGACC
>JALZCN010000505.1 GCA_030863045.1 Actinomycetota bacterium
GAACCACAGTCTGCTGTGGTTCGCGGTAGCCGCGGCGCTGGCCAGCCGCAAAGGTGCGACCCGGCGGGCCGCCCTGCGAGGTGTAGCCGCGGTCGGCGGGGCCAGCTTCACCACCAACGCGCTGGGCAAACCGTTGCTGCCGCGCCGGCGGCCGGCCTATGAAGACCTGCCCGTGAGTCGCCGGCTGGCTCAACGTCACCATCCGCGGTCGTCGTCGTTCCCCTCCGGCCACGCGGCCTCGGCGGCCGCGTTCACCACCGCCGTGACGATGGAATGCCCCGCGGTGGGATTGGCCCTGGCCCCGGTCGCGGCGGCGGTGGCTTATTCCCGGGTGCACACCGGCGTGCACTGGCCCTCTGACGTGGCAGCCGGGATGCTGCTGGGCACCGGCGTCGCGCTGGCCACTCGGCGGTGGTGGCCGCTGCGGGTGGGCGAAGCCGCAGCGAGCAGGCACCTGGCGCGGGTCCCCACGCTGCCCGCCGGTGAAGGCCTGGTCGTGCTGATCAACCCTCACTCAGGAACTGATGGTGAGGACCCCAGTGCGCAGCTGGCCGCCATCTGGCCTGCGGCTCAACAGGTGTTCCCCGAGCCTGGTGGCGACCTGGTCAAGCAACTGGAGGCCGAGCTGGATGCCGCCGATCGGCCGGTGCGTGCGCTGGGAGTGGCCGGCGGCGACGGGACGGTGGCGGCGGTGGCGGCGGTGGCCGCCAGCCGGCGATTACCGTTGGTGGTCGTGCCGGTCGGCACGCTGAATCACTTCGCCCGGGACATCGGGGTGATCGAACTGTCCGATGCCGTCGACGCGGTGCGCGATGGCAGCGCAGTGGCGGTTGACCTGGGAGCGGTGCAGGTCGACGACGCGGCACCACACTGGTTCCTGAACACCGCCAGCCTCGGCGGGTACCCGGACCTGGTGCAGCTGCGGGAGCGCAGAGAATCTCGATGGGGAAAGTGGCCGGCGGCGGCCATCGCGCTCATCCGGGTACTCCGGGCATCCAATCCACTGGTGGCGCGCATCGACGGCAAGCCGCTCAAGGTGTGGCTGGCCTTCGTGGGCAACGGGCTCTACCGTCCCCGCGGTTTCGCCGCCGCCGCTCGTCACCGGCTGGATTCTGGGTTATTCGACGTTCGCTACGTTCGTGCCGACCTACGGCTGTCCCGGACCCGTTTCCTCATCGGAGCACTGTCCAGCGCGCTGGAGCACAGTCGCACGTATGTCCAGCAGGAACGCCCCGAGCTGCGGGTGGAGATCCTGGGGTCGCCAGTCGCGCTGGCGACCGACGGCGAGGTCATTACGGAGGGCAGCCGGTTCCGGTTCTACACCCGACCTGCCGCGCTGAAGGTCTACCGACCGGCGGACGTCGACCCGGAAAGCTGAGGACCCGCGGATTAGTTGGCGTTAGTGGGTCCGCCGTCGGCGGGCGCGCCGTTCGCGCCGTCGGCGTCCGCACCCGCGGTATCGGGCGGCGTCATGCCAGCGTCGTCCTCGGCGGCCGGGGAATCCCTGCTGGCGAGTAATGCGGTGAGGGCTGCACCGGTGATGCGGCGGAAGGCGCGGTGCGGACGGGACCGGTCCAACACCGCGACCTCTAACTGGCCAACGCCCAGGGTGCGCTTGCCGGCTCCGTTGACACTGGTGGAGGCCGAGCTCAGAGCGGAAACGGCGGCGGCGACGGCCTCCGCGGTGTCCATGTCCTGCCGGAAGGATTCTTTGAGCGCTGTAGAGATGGCTTCGGCCTGGCCGCCCATCACGACGTAATCCGGCTCGTCGACGATCGAGCCGTCGTAGGTGAGGTGGTAGAGCTGATCGGTGCCCGGGTTGGCGCCCACCTCGGCGACGCACAGCTCCACCTCGAAAGGCTTCTGTTGCTCCGAAAAGATCGTCCCAAGGGTCTGCGCGTAGGCGTTGGCCAGGGCCCGCCCGGTCACATCACGCCGGTCATAGGAATAGCCGCGGACATCGGCGTGCCGGATACCGGCCTGGCGCAGGTTTTCGTACTCGTTGTAGCGGCCGACCGCGGCGAAGCCGATCCGGTCGTAAATCTCTGAGATCTTGTGCAGCGCGGTCGACAAGTTCTCAGCGACAAAGAGCACTCCGCGCGAGTAACTGAGCACCACCACACCGCGGCCTCGGGCAATGCCCTTGCGGGCAAGCTCCGAGCGGTCGCGCATGATCTGCTCGACCGAGGCGTAGAACGGCATCGTCACAGCGGAAGCTCCTGGTGCGGCATTCGGAGGGTGGGCGGAAGGCGAGGGTAGCGTCAGCCTGCGGGCTTATGCTTGCGGGCCTCCACCACAACGTCGGCCACCGCACCGGCCTGCTCCTCCGGCATCTGCACAGCTCCGTCCGCCGCTGTGACGGTCACCACCACGGGGTAGATCCGGCGGACCGTATCCGGCCCACCGGTGGCGGTGTCATCATCAGCGGCGTCGTAGAGCGCCTCCATGGCGACCCGGACGGCGGCGTCGGCCTCCATCGTCGGGTCGTGCAGCTTCTTCAACGATGAGCGGGCGAACAACGAACCCGAGCCCACTGAGTGGTAACCAGCCGTCTCGTCGTATCGGCCGCCGACGAGGTCGTAGGCCACGATCCGACCCGCACGATCCGGGTCGGTCGCATCCACGTCGTAACCGACGAACAGCGGCAGCGCGCTGAGCCCCTGCATGGCGGCCCCAAGATTGCCGCGAACCATCCCGGCCAGCTTGTTGGCCTTGCCGTCCAGGGTGAGCGGCACCCCTTCGATCTTCTCGTAGTGCTGCAGTTCGACGGCGAACAATCGCACCAATTCCACCGCGATACCGGCCGTCCCGGCGACACCCACTGCGGAATAGTCGTCGACGACGAACACCTTCTCGATGTCGCGCTGGGCGATGAGATTGCCGACCGTCGCTCGGCGATCGCCGGCGATGAGCACCCCACCGCGGAAGGTGGCCGCCACGATGGTGGTGCCGTGCGGGCTGGTCAAGGGTGCAGCGGTCGTGGATGGCACGGCACCCGACCCGCTGGTTATCTGATGTCCTGGCAACATCTCTGGAGACGTCGCCGCGAGGAACTCGGTGAACGATGAGCTGCCCACCATGAAGTACGACGCCGGTAGGGCTGCGCCCGGATAGCGTCCGACCGAGGACTGGTCCATCGGCTGTGATCGTCTCCTAGTTACGTAGTCCCTACCGCTGTCGCAGTCTCTCCGGTAGCGGTCACCTGCTGCGCCGAGCATGATGCCCGGACCAGCCGGAGGATTGTTACTGGCCGCCCTTCTGGACATAGGCCCGGACGAAGTCCTCGGCGTTCTCCTCGAGCACGTCGTCGATCTCATCGAGGATCGCATCTACGTCCTCGCCGAGCTTCTCCCGACGTTCCTGACCGGCCGGCGCACCATCGGTCGTCTCGTCATCTCCGCCGCCGCCACCTTGGCGCTGCACCTTCTCCTGAGACATCTCGCCCTCCCGGACCCAAGTTGCCTGTAGCCAAACAGTACCCAGCAACACCGACGATCGCTGCCATGCCAGTCGGGTGATCAGCCTCGAGTGAGCGCCTCCACCAGTTCCGCGGCAGTGCTGGAGGCATCCAGCAGCGCGCCAACGTGGGTGCGGGTGCCCCGCAGCGGTTCCAGGGTAGGGATGCGGACCAGTGACTCGCGGCCCAGATCGAAGATCACCGAGTCCCAGGATGCCGCGGCCACCTCCGTTGCATACCGCTCCAGACACCGACCGCGGAAGTAGGCGCGGGTGTCCTCCGGCGGCCGGGTGATGGCCGTACGCACCTCCTCCTCGGTGACCAAACGCTTCATGGAGCCGCGGGCCACCAGGCGGTTGTACAGGCCTTTGTGCATCCGCACGTCGGAGTACTGCAGGTCCACCAAGTGCAGCCGCGGAGAAGCCCAGCCCAACCCGTCCCGGGCCCGGTAGCCCTCCAGTAGCTGCAGTTTCGCCGGCCAGTCCAGCCGATCGGCACACTCCATCGGGTCCCGCGCGAGCGCGTCGAGCACCTCGCCCCAGGTGCTTAGCACGTGCTCGGCACCGTCCGCGGCGCTGTCCTCCACACCACCCGCGCGCGCCAAGAACTGCGCGATCCGCTCATGGTAGGCGCGTTGCAGATCCAGGCCGGTGAACTGGCGGCCGCCGGACACCTCCACCGTCGCCTTCAGGGACGGGTCGCGGCTGATCGTGTGCACCGCCCGTACCGCATCGACCAGCCGCAGATCGTCGAAGTGTTCCCCGGCCTCGATCAAATCCAACACCAAGGCCGTGGTACCGAGCTTGAGGTAGGTGGAGTACTCGGCGAGATTGGCGTCACCGATGATGACGTGCAGACGCCGGTACTTGTCGGCATCGGCGTGCGGCTCGTCCCGGGTATTGATGATGCCCCGCTTGAGCGTGGTCTCCAGGCCCACCTCGACCTCGATGTAGTCGGCCCGCTGGGACAGCTGGAACCCGGGGTGTTCCCCCGCAGGCCCGATGCCCACCCGGCCGGATCCACACACCACCTGGCGGGAGACGAAGAACGGGGTCAACCCGGCGATGACCATCGTGAACGGCGTGGAGCGCGCCATCAAGTAGTTCTCGTGAGTGCCGTAGGAGGCACCCTTGCCGTCGACGTTGTTCTTGTACAGCTGGAAAGGAGGCTGGTCGGGCACGGTGCGGGCCCGCAACGCGGCCTCCTCCATGATCCGCTCACCGGCCTTGTCCCAGATCACCGCGTCGCGTGGGTTGGTGACCTCGGGGCTGGAGAACTCGGGGTGGGCGTGATCGACGTACAGCCGCGCACCGTTGGTGAGGATGACGTTCGCCGCGCCCAGATCATCCAGTTCCGGATCGGGCTGCGCCATTCCAGGAACGCCAAGGTCGAACCCGCGGGCGTCTCGTAGCGGGGACTCCACCTCGTAGTCCCACCGCGCTCGCTTGGCGCGTGGCACCTCGGCCGCCGCGGCGTAGGCGAGCACGACCTGGGTCGAGGTCAGGACGGGATTAGCGGAGCAGTCTCCGGGCACTGAGATGCCGTACTCCACCTCGGTCCCCATGATCCGGCGCATACCGGCAGGGTACGTGCCTCGGGCGCAGCTGGCTCGGCCCATATCGGCGGCGATTGCGCCAAGACCGGATCAGCGGCCCCAACGGTGGGCTGTGTCACAGCTGGGAAGTAATTGAACTTTCAATCTGTTCTGCGGGTTAGGGTCCTCGCCGACTCGCGCGGGGCACCACAACCACGGAGGTTGATCGTGACCACTGCCACCCCAACCGCGATCCCCGGGTACGTCGCCGGTACCTGGGACATCGACGCCGCGCACTCCGACGTCTCGTTCTCCGTCCGCCACATGATGATCAGCAAGGTGCGGGGCCGGTTCAACGGCGTCTCCGGTCGCCTCGTCACCGGCGCCGACGTGCTCGACTCGTCGGTGACCGCGGAGATCGATGTCAACAGCTTCGACACCGGCAACGCGCAGCGCGACGAGCATGTCCGATCGGCTGATTTCCTGCACGCAGCTGACTTTCCCACCATGACATACCGATCCACCGGAGTCCGCCGGGACGGCGACAACCTGGTTGTCGACGGTGAACTCACGCTGCATGGCATCACGCGCCAAGTTCCGCTTGCCGTCCAGTTGACCGGCTTCGGTCTGGACCCCTACGGGGGCACGCGGATCGGTTTGTCGGCCACGACGAAGATCAATCGTAAGGACTTCGGCATCGACACCGAGCTACCCCTGGACGGCGGTGGCGTGGTGATCGGCGACACCGTGCAGATTTCCCTCGACATCGAGGCCGTCCTGCAGAGCATCTGACGAGCCGCGTCAAGATCGTCGCTTGTGCGCCTGAGACGACATCCCGTGTCGTTTCGGCACACAAGCCGCGATCAAGACGCTCGCGCGTGGGCCGACCGTTTACAGGTACTGGCCGGTGTTGGTGGCGGTGTCGATCGCTCGACCGGAATCGGCGTTCTTCCCCGTGACCAGGGTGCGGATGTAGACGATGCGTTCTCCCTTCTTGCCCGAGATCCGCGCCCAGTCGTCCGGGTTGGTGGTGTTGGGCAGATCCTCGTTCTCAGCAAACTCGTCGACGATCGAGTCGAGCAGGTGGGTCATCCGCAACCCCGGCTGACCGGTCTCCAGCACCGACTTGATGGCCTTCTTCTTCGCTCGGTCCACGATGTTCTGGATCATCGCGCCGGAATTAAAGTCCCGGAAGTAGAGCACTTCCTTGTCGCCGTTGGCGTAGGTGACTTCCAGGAACCGATTGTCCTCACTTTCGGCGTACATCCGTTCGACGGTGCCCTGGATCATCGCCTGAATGCAGGCCTGCAGGTCTCCGCCGAATTCGGCGAGGTCGTCGGCGTGCAGCGGTAGCGTCGTCGTCAGGTACTTCGAGAAGACGTCCTTGGCCGCTTCCGCGTCCGGACGCTCGATCTTGATCTTCACGTCGAGCCGTCCGGGGCGCAGGATTGCCGGATCGATCATGTCCTCGCGGTTGGAGGCACCGATGACGATGACGTTTTCCAACCCCTCCACACCATCGATCTCGCTGAGCAGTTGCGGCACGATCGTGGTCTCGACATCGGAGGAAACGCCCGACCCGCGAGTGCGGAAGATCGAGTCCATCTCGTCGAAGAACACAATGACCGGGGTGCCCTCCGATGCCTTCTCCCTGGCCCGCTGGAAAATCAGCCGGATGTGCCGCTCCGTTTCGCCGACGTACTTGTTGAGAAGCTCAGGGCCCTTGATGTTGAGGAAGTAACTCTTGGCGTCAGAATCCCCGCGAACCTGGGCCACCTTCTTGGCCAAAGAGTTGGCCACCGCCTTGGCGATCAAGGTCTTACCGCATCCGGGAGGGCCATAGAGCAGCACACCCTTAGGCGGGCGCAGCTCGTAGGTGCGGAACAGGTCGGCATGCAAGAACGGCAGCTCAACGGCGTCACGGATCTGCTCGATCTGGTTGGCCAGCCCGCCGATGTCCTCGTAGCCGACGTCGGGAACCTCCTCCAGCACGAGATCCTCCACCTCCGCCTTGGGCACCCGCTCGTACGCGTAGGCGGCCTTGGTGTCCACCAGCAGGGAGTCACCCGGCTTGAGGGGCACCGCGTCGAGGTTATCCGGACCTGGGATCAGCGGCTCGGCCAACCACACCACGCGCTCTTCGTCGGCGTGCCCGACGACCAATGCCCGTCGGTCATCGTCGAGCACTTCGCGCAGTGCACAGACCTCGCCGGTGGACTCGAACTTGCCTGGCTCCACCACGGTCAGCGCCTCGTTGAGCCGCACGCTCTGCCCCAGGCGCAGTTGGGTTACCTCGACTGCGGGTGACACCGACACCCGCATACGGCGCCCGGAGGTGAACACGTCCACCGAGCCGTCGTCGAAGCTGCCGAGGAACACGCCGTAGCCGCTGGGCGGCTGCGCCAGCCGATCGACCTCCTCCCGCAGCGCGAGGAGTTGGCTGCGTGCCTCCCGCAGTGTGTCGACCAGCTTGGCGTTCCGTTCGGTGAGCTGGGTCACCGACGCGGCGGCCTCCGCGAGTCGCTCCTCGAGCAACCGGACGTGCCGGGGCGACTCAGTCAACCGACGACGCAGCAGCGTCACCTCGTCCTCGAGGACCCTGATCTGGGCAGCCAGAGCGGGGTCGATGCGGTCCCGACCCTCGGCGGATCGGTCACCGGGATAATCGCGCTGCACGAGGCACCTCCTCCCGCATGGTTCTCCGAGACCCTCCACGGTACGGGACAGTCCGCCAGAATCGGGAGTTGAAACGGTGACGGCTTCTGGCGACGACTTGCGGCATGGTTACCGCAAACGCCGGTTGGACCGGCTGGACCGGCGCTGTGGCGTGGGCGGCACGACGCCCACCGCCAACCTCCGAGCGGTCAGCAGGAATGCGGTGTGTGCGACCATCCGGTGCTCAGGGCGTACCGCCAATCCCACCACGTGCCAAGGCCGCATGAGGGTCTCGCAGGCCTGCGGCTCGGTGTAGC
>JALZCN010000511.1 GCA_030863045.1 Actinomycetota bacterium
CCCAGGTGAAGGCCATTGACCTGGACGAAGACCGCAAGGACCTCGACCAAGCGCCCAACCAACTGGCTCGGGAGTAAGCGAAACACACGGTCGGTTGGCTGTTTTGGGAGACCTTCCCCGCGGCGCAGCCACGGGGAGAGTCCATCCGGGTAGTTCCAGGGACGACTGGTGCGAACACTCATGCCTACTTGATCAAGCCGGTTTGACCCCTCCCTTGTAAGTCCGGGCCGAGCGTGTGCCGCAGTGTGCTCGTGGTGGTCAACCTCGGAGAATGCAACGAAACGATATGCGTCTGCTTGAACCATCCCGGGTGCACTTCGGCGAAACCCTCCTGCTCGCATCAAACCCGGGACGCTTCACGCCTGACACCAGGCCTACGGTGACACCACAACCGCAAAACCAGCTAGGCAGCGTTACCCATCATCTGAACCAGGCACGAGTGCCCGAAGTGTGCCCGGATTGCTGTGCGGTCCCGGCTGATGCTTGACACGCCAACCCCAATCCAATGCTGACGGTGAGCCTGACCGACTTTCCTATCGCCGTCCGATGTGGACGATGATGGGGCCGGGATTGCTCTGATGGACTTGTCCGTTGTCAGCAGCGCTACCGTGCTGTGCTGGCCGTGGAAGGTGGTGAACCCAAGATGGTGGTGGCGGCCCAGTTCGGGATCTCCCGCCAAACCCTGCATACCTGGTTGACCCGCTATCAGGTGTCGGGCCTGGCGGGGTTGATCGATCGCAGCCATCGACCCGATACGTGCCCACACCAAGCAGGTGCTGAAGTCGAGACGCCGGGTGTGTGAGGTCAGCCGGGTACCCCAAGTGCGCCGACCGACGGTTGCTGATTACTGACGTCGACCTGCAGCTGCGGCAGCCGTGGATGACTTGGAGGGATAGACCATGACAAGGAACGACATTGTCACCCGCGCCGATGGGACACAGATCGAGCTCAGCCCTGTCGGCCAGGGGATCGTCTTCGAAAACGAGCAAGTACGGGTGTGGGAGATCAGTCTTGAACCCGGCGAGCGGCAGCCATGGCACCGACACGACAACCCGTACCTCGTCATCGCGATCGAGGAGGCCGACAACCGGATCGATCCGATCGACGGGGACGCTCAGTTTCAACACGAGCCCGTTGGCGGCGTGATCTACCGTGAGGCTGGCGAGACGCACATGCTCACCAACAACGGCCAGACGCGCTACCGCTCCCGGCTAATCGAGCTGAAGTGCGTCGGCGAGAACGGCGAATGCCGGCGCAGGGAAGAGCCCGCATGACCGTGTCGGCGCCTACCGCGGTGACCCGCGGATGGGCACACCCGGTCGCTTGGGCTGGTCACGCCGCCGACCTTCCCGTGGAGGACGGAGCGGGCTAGGCCCGCCGGCCAGATGGTCACCATCGAAATCGACGAGACCACCCTGCGCGTCTACGACCACCGCAACCATCTGATCAAACGTTTTCCGCACCAGCCGCAAGGAGGTCCGCCGACACAAGGCACCTGAAGCCAAAACGGCACCCCATTACGTGGAACCAGACAATGCCCCACAGTTAGTGCCATCGAATCCGTCCTGCCGGCGTGGAGTAGGTTCCCTGCAGCGCGTAGAAAGGTAGGAGGTCGCGGAGTGGCGGTCCGGCGAAGGATCGATTTAGGCCGGGAGTGGCAAGCTTGGGCTGGAACGGTCGAGGATCTACGACGTCTGGCGAATACACTCGAGCGTCTATTTTCTAATCGGGCGAATTCACCGATTGAAGAAACGTTGCCTAGATATTGGCCGGGGACGTCTTCGTCTTTGACATGTTGGCGGTAGGATGAGCGGTTTATTTCCAGCCCTACGTTGCTAAGCTCGTCCGCGAGTCTACTTGTCTTAACCGCTTGTTAGATCCGGCTCCTCTTTGGCCGCGCGGGCCGACGTCACAGTGCCGGCGCCCGCGACGCTTGCCTAGCGATACGTCGCTTGGCGTCGCCTTCGGCGTGGCGATTACATATCGGAAACTTAACCGCGGGGGCGCAGCCGGACGTGACTCGGGCGCAGGTCGCCCACACTTGTTACACCCAGTAGCTGCATAGTGCGTTGGACCTCAGCAGCCAGGATCTCTACCGCTCTGGCGACGCCGCGCTGTCCTCCGGCCATGAGGCCGTATAGGTAAGCTCGGCCCACCAGGGCGGCTCGGGCACCCAGCGCAATGGCAGCGACTACGTCCGCGCCATCCAAGATACCGGTGTCAACGAAAATCTCAGCCCGCTCACCCACTGCTTCCACAACTTCTGGCAATAGCTCCAGAGGCACCGGCGCCCGGTCAAGCTGCCGGCCGCCGTGGTTAGACAGCAACACAGCGTCCGCGCCAGCATCCACGACCCGCCGAGCGTCAGCAACGCTCTGCACACCCTTCACAACCAGAGATTGGGTCCAGATGCTCCGCAGCCACTCCAGGTGGCCCATGTTTAGGCTCGGATCGAACACACGATTAATCAAGTCCGCCACGTTACCTTCTGTAGAGGTGAAACCAGCGAAGGTCAGCGGCTCGGTGGTGAGCAGGTTGAACCACCAATGGGGATGGCTTGCCCCGTCGAGGAAGGTGCGCAAACTAATCGTAGGAGGGACGGTCAGCCCGTTACGCACGTCGCGCAACCGGGCGCCGGCGACCGGTACATCCACCGTAAGAATCAGCGTGTCGTAACCGGCAGCTGCGGCCCTGGCGACCAGATCTGCGACCGGCGCTCGGTCGCGCCAGATGTAGAGCTGGAACCACTTGCGGGCCTCGGGCGCGGCTTCGGCCACAGCCTCGATCGTCGTGGTACCCAACGTCGATAACGCGTACGGGATGCCGACCTGTTGCGCCACTGAGGCTACTGCGCGCTCGCCCTCGTGGTGCATCATCCGGGTGAAGCCGATTGGGGCTAGCGCGAAGGGCAGCGTGGAGTGCCTGCCTAGGATGTCGCAGCCAGTGTCTGTGTTGGACACATCATTGAGTACCGAGGGCTGGAACTCGATCTTGGAGAAGGCCTCCCGAGCCCGGCGGAGGCTTAGCTCGTTGTCCGCGGCGCCGTCGGCATAGTCAAATACCGCTCGCGGGGTGCGGCGGCGGGCGATGGTGCGGAGGTCGGAGATGCTCGCCGCGCGGCTCAGCCGGCGCTCCGTGCCGTCGAGCTGCACCGGTCGCGGCCGTAACAGGGAGCGTAACTCAGCGGGACGAGGTAGACGACGTGGGACCTTGGTCATCTCATCACCCTATGGACGTGTTCAAGGTAAGCCAACGCCTAACGGAACCGGGTGATTGACAACCAACACCCGCCGGAACCGGCCCGAACCTCGTTAGTGTGATGTAGTCTTTCCTGGTGCCGTTGAAGGCGGTTGATTCCTTAGTTACCTCGTGCGCATGCATTCTTAGGCACCTAGGCTCGATTGTAAGGGCACGCGTCATCCGCATCCTGCGCCACGCCCAAATCTCGGTGACCATGGAGATCTACGAGCAAGCCTCTTCCAAGGCGACCCGCGCCGCCCTCAAGCGGCTGGGAGACAGCCTCCATGGGTAACCAACTACTGCTGTACTTTGCTGCCGTACTCACCAGAAAACCAGGTAGCAAGATCGCTGATCAGGGCGTTGACCCGGTGGGCGATACTGGGATCGAACCAGTGACCTTTTCGGTGTGAATGTTGCTTGGCCGTGTGGCCGCATATCTGGGAGTGTCCTTGTGTACCGCTGAGCTGCGGTTACAAAATATTCGGTGCTGCCGCAGGGGTGGGCGAGTGAAGCGGGTATCCCGTCGAGCACCCGACGCGCTGAATGAGCTAGACCCCTACCGCAGGCCTTGTGCCCCGTGACTTGTTTGTTCTGTGCCGGGTCGCGTTTGCGCTGGTCGCCCAGAGACTCATTTGCTAGATCACCGCCAGAAGAATGCTGGCGACCAGAGCCATGCCCACCGCGAGCAGCACCCAAGCAACGGCCCCACCCCGAGGATCGTCTCTACGATCTAGCTGCGCAGGTCGACCTGGATGTGCTCCGGCTCGATCATCACTCCTCCTCGCCACCCCTCTACGTTGGCCGGGAACGGCACTCACCGCACAGAAGCTACTTTTTCGTGACCTACACGAATTAGCACTTGCTTAAACTTTCCTTACTTGTCATATCACGCACTGACCAATCAGGACATTCCTCACCAAACAAGGACACGCAGTTACGCGTCCATTGTCAGCTTGGGAATCTCGCTATCGTGGCAGCCAATACCCCTTGACCTGCGCTGGTCCGCGCCTTGGTCGCCGTAAGTGACCGCTACTGACCTCCTTCAGTACGCGGAGGGCACGACGGAGGCGGCGAAGCTCTCAAGCGGGGGTCATATCCCACAGGATGACGGTCTTGTCCCGACTGCCGGTGGCCAGGGTGCGCCCGTCGAGGGAGAACGCCACAGCGTCGACTACGTCTGTGTGGCCGGCGAGGGGCTGACCAAGGCGGCGGGGTTGGTTGCGGTCGGTCACATCCCACAGGATGACGGTCCGGTCGCCGCTGGCGCTGGCCAAGGTGCGCCCATCAGGGGACATCAGCACTGCTGTGACCCAGCTAGGACCGATGAGGGGCTGGCCAAGGCGGCGGGGTTGGTTGCGGTTGGTCAGATCCCACAGGGTGATGCTGTGCTCGTCGCTGACAGTGGCCAGTGCGCGCCCGTCGGGGGAAAACGCCGCCATGCCGGCGAAGACGGAAAGGGGTTGGCCCAGGGGACGGGGGTGGTCGCGGTCGGTCAGATCCCACAGGATGACGGTCCGGTCGCCGTTAGCGGTAGCCAAGGCGCGCCCATCGGGGGAAATCACCACTGCAGTCACCCAGCCAGGACCGGTGAGTGCCCGGCCGAGGCGGCGAGGTCGGTTGCGGTCGGTCAGATCCCACAAGATGACGGAGCTGTCACGGCTGCCCGTGACCAGGGTGCGCCCGTCTGACGAGAACGCCACCGAGTCGACGACGTCTGTGTGGCCGCCGAGGTCGGCTGCGATCGCTCAGGTCCGCTGGTCGATATGGCGGAACAGGGAAGTGTGGCCGAGGACAACAACGCTTCATCCACCCTACCAGTCGTCGATAATCCAGTCCATTGTGGACTTTGTGGGCATAAGATTGGCATGAACTGTGGTCCGATGCCCCTTGTCATGCCCACGCCCGAGCACTTGTGGTTGCTGTTTGCCCAGGAAGTGACCCTGTGCTTCCGGCTCTGACCGTCTCATAATCCGTCAGGTCATGGGTTCGACGCCCACCCGCCCCCATGAGGTTGTCCTTGAACTGCTGCCCGACGCCGACGGGGAACAGCGCGGCAGCTCGTTTGCAGATTCGATTCTTCGCGGGGAGGGACCCGGTGACCGGACGGGACGTCTTACCTCACCGTGTCCATCGCTGGCACTGACAAGAAGGCGCACAAGAGGCGGACGACAGGCTCGCCGAGTTCCGGACCCAGGTCAACAAGCAGCGCTCAACGCCGTCCGTGGTGAAGCTCGGGTACGCCATTGAGGAGTGGATGCGGACCTCCGTGCACGAGACACGGGCTCCTGCTTATTTGCGAGTGCTCGATGAGCTGCTGCCCTCGGCCCGCCACGGCATGGAGCAGTATGCCGACGATCCGGTCGAAGCTGATCACAGCCTTTCTGAAGTCCCGGTTGCGGCCAATGCGTGGTCTCAAGCGACTGCGCTCAGCGCGAGTGGTCAGTGCAGGACATGCGTTGGCCCAGAATCTGCGCCGCGGTCACTACAAGCTCGCCGTCGACCTCGGCCCAACCACCGGATCCCAGCAGCCTTCACCGAACTCGCGGTCGCCATCTGAACAGCAGGTCACCGTCGACCATACCCACCCTTCCACTAGCGCAACAGCGCCTCTGCGTGCGGCAGGAGATACCGCTCATCGATCCCCTCTGGTGATCGCGCCTTCAGCGATGGCTCGTGGGCATGCAGTCGACCACTGCCGACCGGTGGTGCCTCGGGGGACACGCCTCGTCGCTCTCAGCCGCGGCACCGATCACCAACCGAGGGTCGCTCTGGCGCGTCGGTGTCATGCTTGTCTGGGTGAACTCGGTCTTTAGGAGCTGATCCATGGGTCGACCCGATAAAAGTGCTGCCGGCGGGGTGCGAGCCAAGCTCGACCGGTTGGACTCCTATCAGCAACGACACCCGGCGCTGGGCGTGCCGATCGCCGTGGTCCGTAAGTTTGTCGAGGACCAGTCGATCAACCTCGCCGCTGTGATTGCCTTTTGGGCGTTTTTCTCGATCTTTCCGCTGCTACTGATCTTTGTCACCCTGCTCGGCTACTTCCTGCCGCCCGACCTGCAAGGCGACGTGCTGCGCAGCGTGGCCGGCTTTTTCCCGCTGCTGAACACGGACTCGATCGGGCAGCTGAGCGGCCAGTGGTGGACGCTTGTGGTCGGGATCCTCAGCGCGGTATGGAGTGGTTCATTCGTCATTGTCGCGACCCAGTCGGCGTTCAACTCGGTGTGGGCAATTCCTTATACCCAGCGGCCCCGCTTCGGTAAGCAGATCAGGCGCAGTCTGTTCGCGCTGGGCGCTGTCGGGTTTGGCCTCGTCCTCAGTACGGTGATCAGCAGCTACGCCATCGAGATCAACCTTGGTGTGATCAGTCGACTTGCCGGTTACCTCATCGCCATCGCGTTGGACGTGGGGCTGTTCATCGTGGCCTTTCGCCTCCTCACCAACCGCGACGTGGCTATCCGCGACGTGCTGCCGGGTGCACTGCTGTCGGGAATCGTCTTCTGGCTGCTCCAGCTGCTGTCCTCATTGATCATCTTCCGGTATCTGCGCAACGCCGAGAGAATCTACGGCGATTTCGCCACCGTCATCACCATGCTGTCGTGGTTCTACCTGCAGAGCCTTATCACCTTGATCGGTGCACAGCTCAACGTGGTGCTCAAGGAACGGCTACACCCCCGCGGGCTAACCGACGCCCCCACGACCGATGCCGATCATCGAGCCTACGACGCCTACGCCAAGGAACGCACCTACCGCCACGACCAGCGAGTCCACACCGAGTTCGAACAGCATGACCCCGACGAGAAAAACAGTGATCCGCGCCTACGCGGCTGAGCCGGCGGCGAGATCGTTGGTCGACTTGATGCGAGGGCGTGGCCCATCCTAGCGTCTACGAAGCACGGACCAACATGATTCCAACACGCCGATCACCGCGGGTAGACCAGCGCTGCCACCATGGTCACCACCGAGCTACACCGACGGCTATAACCGAGCCCGCCCGGTAGCGCAGCCGGAGCTCAACAGCAAACCCTGGTCTGAAACAACCTCCCGAGACAGACCCAGCAAAACGTCCGCACGGCCGCTGTCCGCGCGTGGACAGCAGCACGAGCCGTGCCGGGCATCACCTGCATCCGTTCGCCAGCAGCACACGTCGAGCTGTCACGTGGAAGGCATCGGCGGTGCCGCCGTCGCATGGGGCGCCGCAGGGGGCAAGGCCGGTGAAGTCGCCCCTTCGGCGCCGGGTTCGTGCACTGGGCCTCATCGAGCAGCGTGCACACCGCCCGCCAGATCGCGTGGCTCGTGACCGCTCGGGGTGACCACCGATCGCCGTATCCATCGGTTCATTCTGATCACGTTGGAGACTAATTCCCGAGGCTCTTCAAAGTAGTCCATCACGATAATTCCAACACGTCCTGGCGGTGATTCAGCAAGGTAATCGTTGAGACGTGGATTTATCACTTTTGCGTAGCGGATTGCTTTCAAATTAACGGCGCTCGAAAACGTGATGTACAGGTCTCTGGGATCGCGACGCCTCGCCTCTTCTATGTGCTCCATGATAAAGTCGTACTTGTCCATTTCTCCGGGTGCCAGATACCGGTCCTCGACAGCATAAACCAGATTTCTCGTGCTTCTGAAGCGACGGTTCCTTGGCCAGTAGGAAAGGTCGAATCCGACGTATTGACTGGCCTCGAATCTCCGTAACAGAACGATCTTACCGCGAATTTCTCCTAATGTCGTTCTGGATGTGAGCGTAGGATTGGCAGTCTCGGAACCGTTATGAGGACGAGGGATTGCTAGGTTGTAGAACAACGACTCATCGTCGACGTATTGCCACGTTCTTGCTTGGAAAGCATGTTCAAAGTTGCTTGATCTGACCACCCAGTTTGCCCGGTCTCCTCTGGGTTTTCCGAAGACTTCAGAAGGGGCGAATCTGCCGAGGT
>JALZCN010000537.1 GCA_030863045.1 Actinomycetota bacterium
GTCGATGGTTGCCATCGTGGATGCGTCGTCGACGACCAGCGTCGGCATTCCCTCAGGACCGGGCAACCGGGTTGCCAGCTCGACCGAGGTGACCGCCAATACCGGTCTGGCGTCGCTGAGCATGAAAGAGATCCGCAGCGCCGGATAGTCCGGATCCACCGGTAAGAATGCGCCGCCGGCCTTCAGCACCGCCAGCTGCGCGACGATGAGGTTCACCGACCGCGGCAACGCCAAGGCCACGATCCGCTCCGGCCCCACACCTTGGGCGATCAGCAAATGAGCCAATCGATTTGCCCGAGCCGCCAACTCCGCAAAAGTCAGCACCTCGGCTTCGGACATGACAGCCGGCAAGTTCGGAACACGGGTTGCAGCGGCGTCGAACAGTTCCGGCAACGTCGCCGGTACGACATCCCGATCAGTGTCGTTCCACTCCACCAACAGCTGCCGAGACTCCGCGCCGGTCAACATCGGCAACCGCGACACCGGTTGATCCGGGTCACAAGCGATGCCGTCGAGCACCGTGCGCAGATGCGACACCATCCGCTCGATCGTGGCCACGTCGAACAGCCGTGGGTCGTAGCCGAGCTCGATTCCAAGCCGGTCGCCGAGCTGAGTCCGCAGGCTGAGCGGGAAGTTGGTGGTGTCGTGCGCCTGGACCTCGTGGATCTGCAGGCCTGCCTGCTCTGCCGAGCCGGCGTTGAACGGGTAGTTCTGGAACGCGACCATGCTGTTGAACAGGTTCGTCCCGCTGGGCAGGTCGCTGAAGGCCTGCAACTGGGCGAGAGACACGAAGTCGAATCGCCGCGACTCGGCCTGCTGGGCCTGCAGCTCACGAAGCCAAGACACCACGCCCTGACCACCCGCGACTCGCACGCGGGTTGGCACGGTGTTGATGAACATGCCAATCATCGACTCCACACCCGGAAGCTCTGCGGGCCGTCCGGAGACCGTGGTGCCGAAGACGACATCGCGCGCTCCGCTGTAGCGCGACAGCAGCAGGGCCCAGGCGCCCTGCACGATCGTGTTCACCGTCAGGCCGTTGCCCTTGGCGACCCGGTGCAGCCGCGCTGAGTCCTCGACCCCGATTTCGACTCTGACCGACTCCGAGGACTCGGAGCGGTGCGCTTCGACGGGTTGCCGGTCATAGGGCAACGGGGTCGGCGACTCAAAGCCCGACAGCACCGCCCGCCAGTGTTGTTCGGCCAGCTCGTGGTCCTGCTCAGCGAGCCACTGCAGGTAGTTGCGGAACGGCGGTCGAGCCGCCGGCGTGGGCTGGCGGCCGTGTGTGATCGCCCCGTACTGCTCACACACCTCGGCGAACACCGCGCCCAGGCTCCAGCCGTCCAGCAACACATGGTGGGAGGTCCACATCAACAGGACCTCATCGCCGGGCAGCGCCGCGATGTTCAACCTCAGCAACGGCGGTGTGATCAGGTCCAACCCGCCGGCCCGGTCCTGCGCCACCCGCCGGCGTTCCCGATCCCGTTCCGCGTCAGACAGTCCGCGCCAGTCGTGGTACGTCGTCGGTACGACGACCCGTCGGCGCACCACCTGCAGCGGCTTATCGACCCCGTCCCAGACCACAGCACTGCGCAACAGTGGCGTGCGGTCGACCACCTGCTGCCAGGCCGCACCCAGGGCACGGGTGTCGGATACGCCCGACAGCCGCAGCTGGAACTGGTCAACGTAGGCCGTTGAGGTGGCGTCGACCAGGCTGTGGAACACCATCCCGGCCTGCAACGGCGTCAGCGGGTAGATGTCCTCCACATCCCGACCGTCACCGGCCACCTGGTCGACCTGCCGCTGGCTCAGCCGGGCCAGCGGGAAGTCCGACGGGGTGCAGCCACCGGCTTGCGGCTGGGCGCAGTGCGCCACGATCTCGGTCAGTGCCTGCGCCATGTCCGAGGCCAACTGCCTGACGGTGGCCTCGTCGTGCACGTTCTCGGAGTACATCCAGCCCAGCTCCAGCTCGCCGTTGCTGACCACGCCGGTGACATCCAGCAGGTAGGAACGGACGCTGTCGGGCGCATGGTCGGACCCGAGCGGGCCGGGCCAGCCGCGGTAGAGCCCCTCGGAGTCCGGCGCCAGGCCCACCTGGCCGTGATAGTTCAGGCAGATCTGTGGCTGCGCATCGTCGCGCAGCATCTGTCCTGCTGAGGTCGCCGGGCTCAGGTAGCGCAGGGCCCCATAGCTCAGCCCCCGGCGCGGAACGGCCCGCAGCTGTTCCTTGACGGACTTGAGGATCTCGCCCCAGTGGGTACCGTCACCGCCGGACGGGATCGTCAGCGCAACCGGGAACTGGGTGGTGAACCAGCCCACCGTGCGGGTCACGTCGACCCCGTCGAGGATCTCTTCCCGCCCGTGGCCCTCCAACGCGACCAGCAGCCGGTCACGCCCGGTCCACCGGGACAGCACCCGACCCAAGGCGCTGAGCAACAC
>JALZCN010000582.1 GCA_030863045.1 Actinomycetota bacterium
GCTCAGGGTTGGGACGGTCTGCTGCCCGGTCAGCGAGTGCGAGCCAGCGGGTTGCTCGCCACGCCGGATCGCTCCGACTTGACGGTGGCCGTGCTGCGAGTGCGGGATGGGCCGGAGGTGCTGGCGGCGCCCACCGCGGTCCAAGAGGTTGCCGACCGGGTTCGGTCCGGGCTGCGGCACGCGGCTGGTGTCCTGGACCCGGAGCCAGCTGGCCTTTTTCCCGCGTTGGTGGTGGGGGACACGTCAGCGATGATGCCCAGTGTCCGGGAGGAGTTTCGAGCCGCCGGACTTGCTCATTTGACCGCCGTTTCGGGTACCAACGTCGCGATCTTGTGCGGGGCGGTTCTCGGGCTGGCGCGCCTCGTCCGGTTGGGACCAAGGGCCGCGGTGATACTAGCTGGCCTGGCCTTGGTCGGATTTGTGGTGCTGTGCCGCCCGTCGCCTAGTGTGCTGCGCGCTGCCGTGATGGGCGCCGTCACGCTGCTGGCTTTGGTGCTGGGGCGCCATCGCTCGGCGGTTCCCACGCTGTGTGCTGCGGTACTCATGTTGCTGCTGGTCGAGCCGGCGCTCGGTGGTGACGCAGGATTCGCGCTGTCTGTGTTGGCCACGGGCGCGCTGGTACTGCTCGCGCCGAGCTGGGTGGCAGCGTTGCGCCGCCACAAGGTGCCACCGGGCATCGCCGAGGCACTCGCGGTGCCTGCCGCTGCACACGTCGTCACCGCACCGGTGGTCGCGGGTTTGTCCGGTCAGATAAGCCTGGTGGCAGTACTGGCCAACCTGCTGGCCGCCCCGGCGGTGGCGCCGGCGACGGTGCTTGGTGTGCTGGCCGCGGTACTTGGCGCGGTGCACCCCGGTGCCGCCGTTGTCGTGGTGCAGCTAGCTGGACCGGCGGTGAGCTGGCTCGTGGGGGTTGGTCACCACGGAGCTGCAGTGCCAAACGGGGTAATGCAATGGCCCGCAGGGGCCTTCGGGGCTCTCTTGCTCGCGTCGATCTCCGTGGTGGTGCTGGCGGCGATGCGGGTGCGCCGGGTGCGGGTGCTCGCAGCCGCTGGGTTGGTCGGCGCCCTGCTGGTGCTCGTGCCGACAAGGTTCGTGTCACCCGGCTGGCCGGCGGCCGGTTGGGCAATGGTGGCCTGCGATGTCGGGCAGGGCGACGCGGTGGTGCTGGCTACCAACGAACCCGGCCGGGCGGTGCTCGTCGATACGGGGCCGGACCCGGGACCATTGTCGGCCTGCCTCGACCGCCTCGGTGTCCGGCGGCTCGCCCTGGTCGTGATCAGTCACCTGCACGCCGACCATGTCGGAGGGCTGGTCGGCGCGCTACGGGGACGGGTGGTCAGCGCCATTGCGCTCGGCCCCGGACGGAGCCCTCCGTGGGCGTTCGCCCAAGTGTTGCGGGTCGCCGCACCGGCCGGTGTGCCGGTGGTCGCGGTGACCGCTGGACAGCGGTTGTCCTGGCCCGGGCTCGCGCTCGATGTGCTGGCGCCGCTGCGGGCCCCGCCACCGATCGAAAACCACGAGGCCGAGGTTGACGGGACTACGGTGAACAACGCATCGGTGGTGCTCAGAGCAACGACCTCAGCCGGTCGGGTGCTGCTCACCGGTGACGTGGAACTCGACGCTCAAGCAGAGTTGCTGGAGACCAACACCGATCTGCGGGCTGACGTGCTGAAGGTTCCGCATCATGGCTCGCGCTTCAGCGCGGAAGACTTCCTCGTGGCAGTGCGACCGCGGGTGGCGATCGTCAGTGTCGGAGCGCGCAACAGGTACGGCCATCCCAGCCGGCACGTGCTCGATGCGCTGACCGAGGCTGGCACCTGGGTGATTCGAACTGACTTGAGCGGCGACGTCGCCGTGGTGGGCGGCCGCAGTCTCCAAGCGGTGGGGCGCGGAGCCGCGCTCCGACCTCCCTAGCCGCGTGTCAGCATGGGCACCACCGGTCCGGGGGCCGCCGGTGAGCACCGGCGGTTACTCCGGCAAGCCCTTGCTGACATCAAAAACGTTGCTCAGCAGCGCGTCGGCCGACTCGTCCTGCTGCGGATCAGCGGCCTGTGGGGCCGCCGATCCGGATCCGGCTGGGCTGGTGCTGGCACCCCCGGCGTGATGCTCGGGTGCGGCGGGGCCCGCCGTGGACTTTCGTGAGCTGGTCGGAGCCGCTGCGGCCGTTGCGCCCGGCACCGTTGAAACAAGCGACGCCTGAGGCGGCGCCTGTTGCACAGGTGCCCGCCACACTGGGAGATCCTTCAGGGACGAACTCCATTGCGGGGCCGCGCCTGGCGTCCACGAAACCGCCTGACCAACGCTTGCGGGGAAGGCATCTGGGTCTGCCTCGTTCGCCTCCTCTGGTTCGGCCAAGATCGGGCTGACCAGCGGCTCGGCGAGCGATCCTGCATCATTCCCGGTTAACAGCGAGCTCCCATGTACCAAGGTGGCCGAGAGCGTCACGGCAGATCCAGCGAACAGCGCCCCGAGAGTGCGCGTCGTCGGCTTCCATGCGCTGGGTGACG
The DNA here is from genome assembly GCA_030863045.1 of Actinomycetota bacterium. GTDB lineage: Bacteria > Actinomycetota > Actinomycetes > Mycobacteriales > Pseudonocardiaceae. Next base: position 2,508 of record JALZCN010000582.1, read on the forward strand.
CAGACGAATGACTGGCGACCATCAGCCAAGCACACTCCTATGCACGGTTGCCGATTCGGGTCTTGACGGCCATCACCGATATGACGGCGAGACTGTACCGTGCGCTACTGACCGCGAGTGGGATTTACCCCGGGAATTCGACGGATACGCTCAATCAGCTTCGAAGGGCCTCGCGGACGGCCTTGGTGCTCGGCGGCACAGTGGCCTTCGGCGCCAGGTGGTCCGCCACGGCGTCCAACGTCTTGAGTCCATCGCCGGTGATAAGCACGACGGTTTCGACTTCGGGGTCCAGCCGCCCGCACTCGATGAGTTTCTTGGCGCAGGCCACCGTCACCCCACCCGCGGTCTCGGCGAAGATTCCCTCGGTACGGGCCAGCAGCCGGATACCTTCCACTACTTCAGCATCGGTCACGTCCTCGATTGCGCCGTCGGTCCGGCGGACGGTGTCCAACGCGTAGGGTCCGTCCGCGGGCGCGCCAATCGCCAGCGAGCGGGCGATGGTGTCCGGTCGGACCGGCACGACCACGTCGCGACCGGCTTTGAATGCCGCGGATACTGGCGCGCAGCCGGTGGCCTGAGCCCCGAACACCCGGTACGGCGAGGGCTGCACCAAACCCAGTTCGGTCAGTTCACGGAAACCCTTGTCGACCTTGGTCAGTTGGGAGCCGGACGCGATCGGCACGACGATCTGGTCGGGCAGCCGCCAACCGAGCTGCTCGGCGACCTCGTAACCCAGTGTCTTGGAGCCCTCGGCGTAGTAGGGCCGGACGTTGACGTTGACGAAAGCCCACTCCTCGTGCTCCGCGGCCAGTTCGGTGGCCAGCCGGTTGACGTCGTCGTAGGTGCCGTCTACGGCAATCAGGGCGCCGTCGTAGACCGCAGTGGTGAGCACCTTGGCACGTTCCAACGAGGAGGGGATGAGCACCACCGACTCCCAGCCGGCTCGGGCTGCGGCAGCGGCCACCGCGTTGGCGAGATTGCCGGTCGACGGGCAGGCCAGTACCCGGAAACCGAGCCGCCGAGCGGCAGCCAGCGCGACTGCCACCACCCGGTCCTTGAAGGAATGTGTCGGGTTGCCGGTGTCGTCCTTGACCCACAGCTTCCGGACCCCCAGCGCCTTGGCCAGCCGGTCGGCGCGGATCAGCCGGGTCAGGCCGGGTTGGGTGTTGGGATGTTCGTTCACGTCCTCGGGCACTGGCAGTAGCCTGCGGTAGCGCCAGATCGACGGCGGTCCTGATTCGATGTGCGAGCGGGTGATGTGCCCGAAGTCGTAATCGACCTCCAGCGGACCGAAGCACTCGGCGCAAGCGAACTCTGCGGCCAGTGGTGTGCGGGATCCACATTCCCGGCACACCAGCTCGCGTGCCAGGCCCAGGTCGAGGGCAGACGTCGTCAAGCTATCGAGGGCGCTAGTCATCGCGAGGTCTCCTCATCTCTCCCGCACAGCGGGTCGGAATTGGCACCGTGATCACAAGCGGCCTCGCGGTCGAAGAACATGCGTGTCAGCTTGCGTCGGTTGCCGGGGCTTCGTCGGGCCGATCCCTCTGCCCCTCTTGATGAGCATCTTGAGTTGTGGCCGCAACGCTAGACGGCGCGGTCGACGTACCCGCACCCGTTCCA
>JALZCN010000305.1 GCA_030863045.1 Actinomycetota bacterium
CGGAGAGTGCTGGAATCGACGTCCTGCGGGCGCACGATGAGACTGAACTGCACGAAGCGATGCAGGTTCTCGCACGGCGTTATCGGGTCATTGCGGTGTCGCCCTATGTCGAGATAACGCGCGAGTACCGCGCTGTGGTCCTTGACCAGGAGGTGCGCATCCTATACGAGAAGCGCAAGCAGGGAGGCTGGCGCCACAATCTCCACGCCGGGGCGATCTCAAGACTGGTCGAGCATGCCGATATCGTGACTGCTGTGTCGGTGTTGGCGAAACGGGCGATGCACGCGATGAACCTTCGGTTTGCGGCGGTGGACGTCGTCGAGGTGGGTGGTCGGCTCTCGGTGCTCGAGGTCAACAATACCGTGACTCTTGAGCGTTTCAGTGCTCAGGATCAGGTGCACGCGGATCTCGCACAAGAAGTCTACCGGGACGCGGTAGCGGCATGTTTTCAACGCGTGCCGTAAAGGCTTTCACCGGTATCATTGGCGGATGCGCATGTCCGCCCTCCCCGCTCTTGAGGTATGCGTCACGGTGGCGGCTCCACCGACTGGGAATTATGAGGCCTGGAAGCGCTGCTACGCGAGGTAAGGTGCACCCAGCGCGGCTACACGACGCTCGGCATACCGCGGCGACCATGTCGCTAGCCCTCAAGGTTGTCAGAGCTGTCAGTCGTTATGCCCGAAGGCTCAATTGACACCGGCTGCCACTGGTTCCATGTCGCGAGCCGGGACTGGTAGTCGCTTGTCACGCCTGCCAACTGGGCGTTGCCGAAGAAGATGCGTAGGGGTGGCTCTTTGGCGTCAACAACGGCGAGGATCGCGCTGCGGGTGGCGCTGGGATCGCCCAATTCGACGCTGCTCCAATAGCGGCTCATCGTTCCCGGACGCTGTCGTAGGCGGAATTTTTCTCACTTTGCCTCGCCCCGACCGCTAGCCAGTCGGTGTTATAGGGGCCGGGTTCGACCAGGGTGACTCGGATGCCGTGGGTGGCGACCTCCTGGGCGAGTGATTCCGAGAGACCTTCGACGGCCCACTTGGAAGCGTGGTAGGCCCCTATCCCCGGGTACGCGATCACTCCGCCCTCGCTGGTCACTTGGATGGTGTGGCCCGAGCCCTGCGCCCGCATGATCGGCAGGGCGGCTTGGGTCACCCACAGCGTGCTCAACAGGTTGGTCTCGAGTTGCTGTCGAATGTCGTCCTCGCTCAACTCCTCGACCATGCCGGTGTCCGTAGCCGGCGTTGTTGACGATGACGTCGAGTCGGCCGAAGTGCCCGGCGGCGCGTGCCACGGCTTCCCGATCACCATCGCGGTCTGTGACGTCGAGTTGGATCGGTAAGACCAGCTCGCGGTAGGTGTCGACCAGTGGGTCGAGCGCACGGATGTCGCGGGCGGTTGCCGCGACCTGGTCGCCGCGCTCGAGCGCTTCGGCCACTGCCGCCCGAATCCCTTCGAGGCGCCGGTGATGACCATGTCTTGCCCACAGTGACCTCCAGAACTCTCGATTATTGCCGTATCAGCAGAATTGCATACTCTGCAATAGTACATGGGCGGTAAGGTATGGTTGTGAACACGGAGATCGGTAACCGTCAGCAACGGCGCAAGCAGCGCACCCGGCAGGCCATCCAAGACGCCGCGCTGGCGCTCCTCGCCCAGCGTGGATACCGAGCCACCACCATGAGCGCGATCGCCGAAGCCGCCGACGTCGCGCTGCGGACGGTCACAGTGCACTTTCCGACCAAAGCAGACCTGTTGTTCGACACCGAACCGTTCACCCAGGAATCCCTCGCCGCCCGGCTCGACGGCCGCGCCGCAAACGAGTCCACCCTGCAAGCGTTGCGTGACTGGATGGCCAGCAGGATGCGCGAGCTGGGCACTGAGGCGCCTGACGTCCAACACCGCGTCTGGCACCGACGAGCGTTGCGGGCACAGGTGATCGGCGCTGACGACGAGCTACGCGCCCGCTCCCGAGCCAGCTACTACCCCTACGAACAACTCATCGCAGTTCACCTCGGCCGCGACCTCAACCAGTCCCCCAA
>JALZCN010000632.1 GCA_030863045.1 Actinomycetota bacterium
GCTACAACCCGGTGCAGTACCACACCGGTACGGTCTGGCCGCACGACACCGCCATCGCCTGCGTCGGGTTGGCGCGGCAGGGGTACCGGGCGGAGGCTGCCGTGCTGCTGCGAACCCTGGCCGACGCCGCCGCACACTTCGACTGGCGACTACCCGAGGTGCTCACCGGCCACCCACGGCAGGACACGGGATTCCCGCTGCGCTACCCGACCAGCTGCTCGCCGCAGGCCTGGGCCGCAGCCGCGCCCCTCGGCGCACTCACCGCGGTCCTTGGGCTCACCCCCGACCGTGCCGCCCAGGCCCTCACCGCTCCACATCCCGTCCCCGATGACGTCGATGTCACACTGCGCGGTGTCTGGGCTTTCGGGCGCCGGTGGGATGTGGTGGCGACACGCGGGCAGGTCGACGTCCACCCGACCGATCCCAGAGACCTGCAGGGTTGCCTTACGGCGTCGTGAACTCGACGCAGCCAACGTGGGACGGAAGCAATCGCCGGCGCCTCGGTGTCAGGGCGCGGGCGCCCGGGCGGCACGATTCAAGTCCTCCTGGGTGGGCTCGAGCACGACGCGGCCGTCAGGCGCAACGACGGCCGGCCGCGGCGTGCCACTGGGATCGATCTCTTGAAGCAGAGCGCGAGCCGCGGGGTCCTCGGCGGGGTCGAGCCATTGGTATTCGATGCCGTGTTCGATCAGCAGTGCCCGCAGCTCCCGGCTGGCGGGCCAGCGGCGGTCACCGATCACGCGTAAGCCACTGGCTCGCCCGATGAGCATCGCCCGGCGGAGCAGGAACGAACGGGTGACGATGTCGGCCAATGAGGGGTGGCGGGCCAGCACTGCTCGCAGCCGGTCAATGGGCAAGGTCAGCACGGCGCCTGGCTGCTGGACCACGAGCGTACGGACCGGTCGCTGCCCGGCGAGCATGTTGAGACCGCCGAGGAATCGGCCGGGGCCGTGCACGCCGATGACCCTTGGCGGCTGCCCGCCATCGTCGGCCTCCTCGACGACGGCCACAGTGCCCTCGAGGACGACGACAAAGTCGTAGTCGGGCCCACCGGCCTGCAGCAACACCTCGCCTGCCGTTGTCGTCCTTCGCCGTCCCGCCCGGCGCAGCCTGACGAGCTGAGCCGCGGCCAACCGTGGGAAGGCGCCATCGGAGTCCGGGGTCTCCTCCATCGAGCCCATCGCTGGCATCACAGCAGGTGGTGACAGGGTCATCGGCGCGACGGGTGCCACAGTCGCCGCCGGCAGTGACGGGGGCAGCAGGTCGGCCGGCGTGCCGCGCGGGTCGGTGCGAAGCAACGCCGCAGCGAGCTCCTCGGTGCCGGTGAACCCTTCATGCCGCACGCCGTTGACGTAAAACGTCGGCGTGCCGGCGGCTCCGCTGGCCTCGGCGCTGGCGACATCGTCGCGGACCCGGGAGCCGTGGACGCCAGCTCCAAGCTCGCGGGCGAAGCGCTCGAGATCCAGCCCGAGCGCGGCCGCGTGGTCGAGCAGATCCCCCGCATCAAGGGTGTCCTGGTGAGCGAACAAGCGGTCGTGCATCGCCCAGAACGCCCCCTGCACGGCCGCTGCCTCGGCCGCTTCCGCGGCCAGCATCGCGTGCGGATGTACCTCGGGCAGCGGTAGGTGCCGGAACACGTATCGCAGGTCATCGCCGAATCGCTCGCGCAGCTCCTCGACCACGCCGGTCATGCGGCCACAGAACGGGCATTCGAACCCGCCGAACTCGACGAGGGTCAGCGGCGCGTCAACTGGGCCGCGCACATGGTCGACGTCGGGATCGACCGGTGGTTGCAGCTCGGTCGGCCGTGCCGTCGCGGGCCCGGATCGGCGGCCCAGTATCCAGAACATCACAGCTCCGAAGGCCGTCGCGACCATCGAGGCGGCCAGCACTCCCACGGTGGCCTCCTCGCGCAGCCGCGCGTCATCGAAGGCGAGGTCGGAAACGAACAGCGAGACGGTGAACCCGATGCCGCTTAGCGCGGCCCCGCTCCACACACTGCCGAGGTTTACACCGGGGGGCAGCGCGCCGAGCCGGAGCTTGACGGCGACGGTCGCCGCCGACCCGATCCCGACGAACTTCCCGATCACCAGCCCGGCGAATACCCCGAGGGTGACCGGGGACGTCAGCGCCCGGGCAAGCAGTTCGGAGTCGAGCCGGACACCGGCGTTGGCCAAGGCGAACATCGGGACGATGACATAGCTGCTCCACGGCATGAGCAGGGCGCCGATCCGCTCGTTGGGCGACACCGCCCGTTCCACCGATAGCTTGGCCTCGCGCGCCAGCGCCGGTTGCGGTGACTGCCGGAACGCCCGCGCGAGGGTGCCGGCCCGCTCGACCTCGTCGCGCCGCGGCGGGTAGGCACTGACCAGCAGCCCGAGCACCACGCCGCCGATCGTGGTGTGCACGCC
>JALZCN010000318.1 GCA_030863045.1 Actinomycetota bacterium
CGGCGAGATCGACACCGCCGAAGCGAACTACTGGATCCTCGGTGGCCACTGTGACCGGGCTGCGCACCAGGGCGTCGACGCGCGCGGCGTCCCGCGCTGGATCTGGAATGCCCACCACACGATGTTCGACGCCGACTCCCTACGGGCGCTGGTCGCCCGCGGCGGTTTCACTGATCTGGAGATCTTCACCTACGACATCCGCAACCTGCGCTGCCTGGCACGGCGTGCCTTGTGAGTGGCGATACAAGCTAGCACCCGCATCCGCACTCACAAGGCGCGCAGCGCCAGTACAGTCGCCACTGTGATCGAATGGTTCCGGCGCCGGTCGGATCAGGTACGTGAAGTGGATCACGCAATTTCGCGGTGGATCAGGCGGCAACCGCACGGCCCGTTCGACCTCCTGATGCAACAGCTGAGCAGGATGGCGGATCACAGCGTGCTGTGGTTCGCCATCGCGGTTGTGCTCGTCACCAAGAAGGGTGCCACCCGGCGCGCCGCGATGCGCGGTGTCCTATCCATCGCCGCGACGAGCTTCACGGCCAATGCCGTGTTCAAACCGCTGCTGCCGCGGCGTCGCCCACCGAACCAGGAACTGTCCACGTCGCATGCGTTTCGCGATGTGCCGAGTTCGTCGTCGTTTCCTTCCGGGCACGCCGCGTCCGCGGCGGCATTCAGCACGGCCGTCGCGTTGGAGTGCCGGAATGCGGGCTTGGCCGTCGCCCCACTGGCTGCTGCCGTGGCGTACTCCCGGATCCACAATGGCGTGCACTGGACGTCCGATGTAATCGTGGGAGCGGCGGTCGGCTCCGGTATCGCGCTGAGCACCCAGCGCTGGTGGCCGGTGCGGACGACCGACGAGGCCCGAGCGCGGCCGCACGATGACGCGCCGGTGCTGCCGGACGGTGCTGGCCTGGTGCTGATGGCAAACCAGCGATCCGGCAGTCCCGATTGCGACCCGGCTGAGGAAGTAGCTGAGGCGTTGCCAGCCGCCACCGTGCTGCGGGCCATGGCCGGAGTGGACCTCCACGACCAGTTCGAAGCCGCCCTCGCGGCCAGGGATGCCACGGGTAACGGCGAGGTGCGGGCCCTCGGCGTCGCTGGCGGGGACGGGACAGTGGCGGCCGCGGCTGCCGTCGCGGGTCGGCGCGGCTTGCCACTGGTCGTGGTACCGACCGGCACCCTCAACCACTTCGCCCGTGATGTCGGGGTGTACGACCTACAGGAAGCAGTGGACGCGACCCAAGCCGGCGAAGCGGTCTCCGTTGACCTCGGCGTGGTGGAGATCCACGGCGGGGGGCGGGCGCCACACACGAGGTACTTCCTCAACACCGCGAGCCTGGGCGGTTACTCCGACCTGGTACGGCTGCGGGAGAAGTGGGAGCGCAAGTGGGGCAAGTGGCCCGCGTTCGCAGCCGCGCTCGTTGTGACGTTACGTAATGCCCGACCGCTGCGGGTGAAGCTGGACGGAAAGGAGCTGGGGCTGTGGTTCCTGTTCATCGGCAACGGGCCCTATCACCCGCGTGGCATGGTGCCGGCCTGGCGGCCACGGCTGGACTCCGGGCTGCTCGACATCCGCTATCTGCGCGCTGACCGGCGCTTCTCCCGGACCCGGGCGATCGTCGCGCTCATGCTGGGTGCACTGCGACACACCCGCACCTACGTGCAGCGAGAGGCACGGTCGCTGAACGTGGAGCTGATCGGGGATCATGCCATGTTGGCTACCGACGGCGAGGTCCACGACGAGGCCGGTCGGTTCACCTTTCGGATCGCCGAGCGCCCGATCGCGGTGTACCGGCGCAACGAGGACAACTGGCAGGACCGCCCACGACCGCATCTGCCCCGGTAGGTCCCCCGGTGGAGAATCGCGTCGCTGCCGCGTTGAAGCGGCACACGTAGCGGCGCTGCCACGGTGTTTCAACGGCTCGCCGATCGTAGTGCTCGCGAACGTAGTCGACCGCTTGCTCGTTCGGTACGCCGTCGAGCACCGCCAGGCACGCCAGTGCGGTGCCCGTCCTACCGAGGCCACCTCGGCACGCGATCTCCACCCGCTCGGTGAGGGCTCGCCTCCAGACCTCACGCAACACCTCGGCTGCGTCCTGGCGATCAGCCGGCAGCCAGAAATCCGGCCAGCACACCCAGCGGCTCTCCCACGGCATGGCCAACGGCTTCTTACCGAGCAAGTAGACGCCGTAGTCGGGCCTGGCTCCGTCGGGCCGGGGACAGTGCAACCCACGACCGCGGATCAAGCGTCCGGATGGCAATCGCAGGACACCAGGCGCGGTTGCATCCCACGTAACGGCCACGACCGCGACGTTAGCCAGCCATCGTGCATGACCACCACCTGGCCACGACTGACGGGGGCTACCTCTCGTCTTGGCTCCAGTTGCCCTTGGACCGACGTCACCGGCGCTCTCACCGGGGATGGGTGTCGAAGGCTCACTCGTAGCCCTCGAGGTCGAGGGCCCCAACAGCGTCGCTCGCCGTGACAGATGAGTTCTCGCGCGTCGGCTCGTCTGTACTGCAGATCTCAGTCACCGGAGAGGAACGGAGATGAAACTTCCGCAGATCGTGTCCGCAGCCGAATGGGAAGCCGCCCGCGCGGCGCTGCTGGTCAAGGAAAAGGAAGCCACAAGGGCCCGGGACGCGCTAGCAGCCGAACGCCGGCGGCTGCCGATGGTTCGCGTCAGCAAGCGGTACACCTTCGAGGGGCCCGATGGCCGGGCGAGCTTGCTCGACCTGTTCGACGGCCGCCGCCAGCTCATCGTCTACCACCACATGCTCAAGCCGGGCGATGACGACCCCTGCTCAGGTTGCTCGATGTTCGTGGACAACATCGGCCACGTTGCTCATCTGCACGCCCGGGACACTTCCCTGGTCGTGGTGTCCCGCGCGCCGTCGGCGGAGATCGAGGCGTTCAAGAAGCGCATGGGCTGGACGGTCCCCTGGTTCTCCTCAGCCGCAAGTGACTTCGACGCCGACTTCGGTGTCACGACGGGCTTCGGTCTCAACGTCTTCTTCCGTGACGGCGACGATGTCTTTCGCAGCTACTTCACATCCGGCCGTGGCGTCGAAGCGCTCGGCTCCACCTGGTCGTTCCTCGACCTGACGCCGTTGGGACGGCAGGAGGACTGGGAGGACTCACCCGACGGTTGGCCGCAGACGCGGCCCTACGAGTGGTGGCGCCTCCACGACGAATACCAGAACCGGACGGAGTTCCGGACCTTGCCCGCATCGCGATAAATGAGGAACTAATGTCTACGAAAATCTTCGTCAATCTGCCTGTGAAGGATCTCGGCAAGTCGATGGACTTCTTCACCGAACTTGGCTTCTCATTCAATCCGCAGTTCACCGACGACAACGCGACCTGCATGATCATCAGCAATGACATCTACGTCATGCTTCTGGTGGAGCCGTTCTTTAAGTCGTTCACCAACAAGGAGATCGTCGACGCCACGAAAAACACCGAGGCGATCTTGGCACTGGAAGTCAGCAGCAGGCAGCGGGTTGACGAGCTGGTCGACACGGCCCTCGCCACCGGTGGGCGACCCGGGACCTTCTCCAGCGACGATAGCTTCATGTACGGACGGGGCTTCCAGGACATCGACGGGCACCTCTGGGAGGTTCTGTACATGCAGGCGACGCACGAACAGGGCCCAAGGTGATCCTGGACACCGTCGATCAGGGATGGATGTCACCCTTCCCTCTCGGAGCACACATCAGGTCTTCGGCACCTGCGACGGCACGCTGATCGGATCCATTGCGGAGTCTGCGGTTGTGTAGCCCGCCCTCGCGCGGGCTACCGCTCCTCTCAGCGGATTGAGCTGAGCAGCGGAGTGGCTGAGAGCTCAGGGCGACACGCCGATTAGGATCTATTGCGGAATCTGCGGTGAATGCTAGACAGGCCGATACTGTCCAAGGATGGATCCGGTGCGTAACCCGTTCGCCCCCGGCGCCGGCCAGCGACCGCCTGAGCTGGCCGGGCGAGACCGCGAGCTGGCTGCCTTCGACGTGGTGCTGGAGCGGGTGGCACGAGGCCGCCCGGAACGCTCCCTGGTGCTGACCGGCCTGCGAGGGGTGGGCAAGACGGTCCTGCTCGGCGAACTCCGCTCGATGGCGATGCGCCGCGGATGGGGCGCAGGGAAGGTCGAGGCCCGGCCAGACGGCGGGTTGCGGCGCCCGCTGTCAGCCGCGCTGCACCGTGCAGTGCGTGACCTGGCGCTGCGCCACCGGGCTCCGGACCGGGTCGAACAGGTGCTCGGCGTGCTAAAGGCCTTCGCACTGCGAGCCGCGCCGCAGGACGCCAAATTACGGGATCGCTGGCAACCGGGCATCGACGCGCCGGTGCTAGCCGGCCGCGCCGACTCCGGGGATATCGAGATCGACCTGGTGGAGCTGTTCACCACGGTCGCCGACCTGGCCGCTGACGTCGGCACCGGAGTGGCGCTGCTGATCGACGAGATGCAGGACGTCGCACCCGACGACGTTTCCGCGCTGTGTGCTGCCTGCCATGAGTTGTCCCAATCCGGGGCGCCGCTGGTGGTGGTCGGTGCTGGCTTGCCGCACTTGCCTGCAGTGCTCAGCGCGTCGAAGTCGTACTCCGAGCGGCTGTTCCGGTACGTACGGATCGATCGGCTGGACCGCGCCGATGTGGACCGCGCAGTGGTCGCGCCGATCGAGCGGGAGAACGCCGCGATCACCACCGACGCGCTGCACACGCTGTTCGAGACCTCCGGTGGGTATCCCTATTTCGTGCAGGCCTACGGCAAAGCCGCGTGGGACGCCGCCCCGGCATCACCGATCGGGATCGTCGACATCCAGGTCGCCGCTCCGGAGGCCGAAGGCGAGCTCGCCGTCGGGTTCTTCGGATCCCGGTTCGAGCGGGCCACCCTCGCCGAGCGGGAATACCTGCAGTCGATGGCTGAGCTCACCGGTGGGCGAGACGAGCCGGTCGGCACCGCGCAGGTGGCCGATCAGCTCGGCCGCCGAGCCTCGTCTTTGTCTCCCGCGCGGGACAGCCTGCTCAAGAAAGGCCTTGTCTACTCCGGCGAGCGCGGACAGATCGCCTTCACCGTCCCGCATTTCGGGCGCTTCCTGCTCGGCAGGCTAGCCAGTTGACCACATCCGGTCTAACTCGGATGGGTGAATCGGCGGCGGGTCGGCGGGGCCGAGTAACAGTGGTGTGGCGGGGGACGATGACACTGGTAGCCCCGTGATGCTGTTGGACCCCCGACCCGGCAGCCTCACGGGGCCTTCCCATGCGAAGGGCTCCTTACCTAGCCGGGACCCTTCGCTGGGAAGTGCAGGGGAGCGGGCCGTGCCAAGTAGCGTCGAAGGCGGCACGTACCCTCGTCGCCGTGCCCGACAGCAAGCTCGAAGTCCAGATGCTGCACGACCGCGTGATGGTGCGTCTCGTGAGCGAGGACAGCGAGCGCCGAAGCAGCGGGGGAATCGTCATCCCGGCGACGGCGCAAGTAGCCAAGCGGTTGTCCTGGGGTGAGGTGTATGGGATTGGTAGCCACGTCCGCACTGTCCAGGTGGGAGACAGGGTGCTGTTCAACCCTGAAGATCAGTTCGAGTTCGAAGTGCGCGGGCAGACGTATCTGGTAGTGCGGGAGCGCGACCTGCAGGCCGTTGCGAGCGAACGCACCGAGCATGGAACAGGCCTTTACTTGTGACGTCGGTACTCGAAGGGCCACCGCCGCTCCCGCAAGGGGACCAAGCGAATGACGCGGACCCGAACCACCGCGGCCGGGGCCTGCGCGTCGTGGCGATCATCGCGGGAGCGGTGCTCGGGCTGCTGGCGCTGATCTATGGCGTTGATGTCGCGATGTCGTCGGAAGACGTCCCCCGCGGCGTCACCGTGGCAGGGGTGCAGGTCGGCGGGATGGCGCAGGCAGCAGCCGAGCAGCGGCTTCGCGATCAACTCGAGCCACGTCTTAACCAGCCGCTCACCCTGCGGGCCGGTGACGTCGATGTCCCCCTTGAGCCCAGCCGGGCCGGTCTCACCCTGGACTGGCCCGCCACCCTCCATCAGGCTGGTAAGCAACCACTCAACCCATGGACCCGGCTCGCCTCGCTGTGGCGGACCTACGAGGTGGGCGTGATCACGGTTAGTGATCGGGTGGCTCTCACCGCCGCCCTGGAAGGTGTGCGCGCCCAGACCGACCGGGAACCGGTCGAGGGAACCATCCGCTTCAACGGCGCCCGGCCGGTTGCCGTCAACCCGCGGGCCGGCCAGCGCCTCGACGTCCCCACCGCCACCGACCTCGTACTCGCGGCCTGGATCCACGGCGGCACGGTCGATGTCCCCGTGTCAGTCCAGCCGGTGGGCACCACCACCGAGGGAATCCAGACGGCGCTGCGCGAAGTGGCCGAGCCCGCGGTGGCCGCCCCGGTCAACGTCACCGGTGACGGCCAGGATGCCGTGCTCATGCCGGAAGTGATCGCGGCCGCGCTGCGGTTCGCTCCGGACAGCCGTGGTGGCCTGACCACGACGCTCGACAACCCCACAGTGATCGCAGCGCTGGATCCGCAGCTCGAGTCGACTCAGCGAGCAGCCAAGAACGCCGAGATTCTGATCCAGGGTGGCGCGCCGGTGGTGTTGCCGTCGGTCGACGGCCGCGGAATCGACTGGCCTGCCAGCTTGCTACCCCTGCTCGATGTGCTGCAGCACAACACAGGATCCGAACGAAGCCTGGCGGTGAGTTACGTCACCCTGCCTCCGAGTCTGAGCACCGAACAGGCCCACGCACTCGGGATTACCACCCAGATCAGCACGTTCACCACCGGTGGGTTCGCCCCCGACTCCGGGCAGAACATCCGCCGGGTCGCCGAGCAGGTCAACGGCGCGATCGTGAAGCCGGGACAGACATTCAGCCTCAACGGCCACACCGGCCGGCGCAACGCCTCCACCGGATATGTGGAGGCCGGCATCATCGAAGACGGCCGTCCCGGGCGAGGCATCGGCGGCGGGGTCTCCCAGTTCGCCACCACGATCTACAACGCCGCTTACTTCGCGGGTATGACCGACGTCGAGCACAAGGAGCACAGCTTCTACATCAGCCGTTACCCCGCGGCTCGGGAAGCCACCGTGTTCGAAGGCGCCATCGACGTCAAGTTCCGCGACGACTCACCCACCGGAATTCTTATCCAGACGGCGTGGACCCCGTCCTCGATCACGGTGACGTTCTGGGGCACCAAGCACGTCGACGTCGAGTCGATCACCGGACCGCGCACCAACTTCACCGAACCGAAATCCCAGATCATTCACGGTCAGCCGTGCACGAGCAGTCAAGGGTCGCGCGGTTTCACCGTGACCGACACCCGGGTGATCCGCGATGCCAACACCAAAGCGGAGATTAGCCGTCGCACCCACACGGTGGTCTACGATGCCGCACCACGCATCATC
>JALZCN010000714.1 GCA_030863045.1 Actinomycetota bacterium
GGTCCGGACGGGTACCCCGGTTCCGCCCTTGCCGGTGTATCCCCACGGCGAACCGGTGTTGTACGCCGGGCCCGCGACGTCCAGGTGAGCCCAGGGCGTGCCATCGGGGACGAACTCGGAAAGGAACACGCCGGCAGCAAGCATGCCTCCCCAGCGGTGGCTCGCCACGTTTGCGATGTCAGCGAGCTTGGAGTCCAGATCGGATCTCAGGTGTTCGGGCAACGGCATGGCCCAGCCGGTCTCGCCGACGTCCTGGGAGATCGCGGTGACCCGATCCCGGAACTCTGGGGTGCCCATGATCCCCGGTGTGCGGTTGCCCAACGCGACGACCTGAGCACCGGTCAGGGTGGCGGTGTCGATGAGATAGTCCGGGTTGTCCTGCGCGGCGCGCACCAGCGCGTCGGCGAGGATCAGCCGTCCCTCAGCATCGGTGTTGATCACTTCAACGGTGGTGCCGCCGTACATTCTGAGAACGTCTCCCGGTCGGTAGGCGGTCGCCGACGGCATGTTCTCGGCCATCGGCACGGTCGCGATCACCTCCACCGGAAGTTCCAGCCGGGCGGCGAGTACCGCGGTGACGACCACCGCGGCTGCCCCCGCCATGTCCATGGTCATCTCCTCCATCTTCGCCGCCGGCTTGATGGAGATTCCACCGGTGTCGAAGGTGACCCCCTTGCCTACCAGCGCCACCTTCGCTCGCGGTGCCGCGGGGGTATAACGCAGCCGGACCAGCCGGGGTTGGCGGGAAGAGCCGCCGCCTACCCCGAGGATGCCGCCGTAGCCCTCACGCCGCAGCGCCTTCTCATCGAGCACTTCGGTACGCAGCCCGGCTTCCTTCGCCAGGGTCACGGCGCGATCAGCGAACGAGGCCGGATACAGGTCGTTGGGTGGTGTGTTCACCAGGTCACGTGCGGTCGCAACTGATCCGGCGATAGCGATCGCCCGGGCCAGGTCCTGCCTCGCTGTCGTGTCTTGGGCCGACGGCACCGACAGGTCCATCTCACCCAGCGGCGCATCCCCGTTCTGGGACCGGTAGGCGGTGAACACATAGCTGCCCAGCGCGGTGCCTTCCGCAGCGGCGGCCAGGTCGATCCGGGACAGCGTCGTGACCGCCCGGGAGATGCCGCACAATGCCCGGGAAGCCGCTCCAGCGGCTCGGCGCACCTGCTCGCCGGTGGGCCGGCCGCCGACCTCCCCGAAACCGGTGGCGACCAGCAGCGGGGCACCGATTGCTCCGCGCGTGGGCACCTTGATCACCTCATCGGCCTTGCCTTTGGCACCCAGTACGGCCAGCAGGTCGGTGAGCGCTCCATCGAACGCCGCGTCGACCTCCTCGCTGCCGGGAAGGAGTCGGGGACGCCCTTCGTCGCAGATGGTCCCTATCACCAGCGCGTCGACCGTCGCATTGGTCACCGAGGCGTCGGTGAGACGCAGCGTCGGGGTGGTCACGGTGGTCTCCTCGCTGATCTGCCACGTGCTCTTCGCCGAGGTCCCGGCGATGGCAACGACGTTAGCGCCTGCGCCCACTGGCCCGGTCGGGTGACTCGTGCTTTGCGGCAGGTAGCGTTTTTCAGCCGTGAGCACACTCCTGCGCCAAGGGCCACTGCACGGCTGGCACGTCGAGGCCGGCGCGACCCTCGCGGCGTTCGGGGGGTGGGAAATGCCGATCAGCTATCCGAGCGGAAGCGTCGCCGAGCACTCCGCGGTGCGGCAGGCGGTTGGGGTGTTCGACGTCACGCACCTGGGCAAGATAGACGTCACCGGCCCGGGGGCCGCAGAGTTCATCAACTCGTGCCTCACCGCCGACCTTGCCAAGATCGGACCGGGACAAGCCCAGTACACCTTGTGTTGCGCCGAGGATGGCGGGGTGGTGGACGATCTGATCACCTACCTGATCGACCCAGGTCAGGTGTTCTGCGTACCGAACGCGGCCAACACCGCGGAGGTCGGTCGGCGGCTGGCCGCCGCGGCACCGCCAACGGTGACGGTGACCGATCGCCACGACGAGTACGCCGTCATCGCCGTGCAAGGCCCCCGCTCGGCTGAGGTGGTCGCCGCGGTCGGGCTGCCGACCGACCTGGATTACATGGCATTCGCCGACGCCCAGTACGGCGGCGCGCCGGTGCGGGTGGGGCGCACCGGCTACACCGGCGAGCGGGGTTATGAACTGTTCCCGCCGTGGGAACACGGGCTGGCCCTGTGGGAGGAGCTGCTCGCGGCCGCCAGCCCACTCGGTGGCCGAGCCTGCGGGCTCGGCGCCCGGGATACCCTGCGCACGGAGATGGGCTACCCCCTGCACGGTCAGGACCTGGGTCCGGACATCACCCCGGTGCAGGGTGGCCTGTCTTGGGCGATCGGTTGGGACAAGCCGGCCTTCTGGGGGCGGGAGGCGTTGCTCGCCGAGCGGAAGAGTGGCCCGTCCCGACGGCTGCGCGGGCTGCGTGCCACCGGGCGCGGGGTGCCGCGGCCGCACATGGTGGTGCGGTCAGCAGCGGGTGCGCGACTGGGGGAAACCACCTCAGGCACCTTCTCTTCCACGCTAGGCACTGGTATCGCGCTGGCCTTGCTCGATCCTGCGGTGCGATCCGGCGACACCGTCGAAGTCGACGTCCGTGGCCGGGCGCTGCCTTGCGAGGTCGTCAAACTCCCCTTCGTGCCCTCTCACGTGCGCTGACGGCCCCTCGGGCTCCTGGTGCCATAACACTGTTTCGTACTCACGACGCACCGGGGGAGGGAAGCACCTGGTGGACAGTGGGTTCCGGGTGGGAGTGGCGGGCGGCGGCGAACACGGCGTGAGCAACCGCGGTAATGGCGGTGTGCTCGATTAGGGCTAGGGCTGAGCCACCGAAGCCGCCGCCGGTCATCCGCGCTCCCAACGCTCCGGCGGCGCGGGCGGCGTCCACCGCACAGTCCAGTTCCGGGCTGGATACCTCCAGGTCATCGCGCAGCGAATCGTGCGAGGCGTTCAGGAGTGGTCCAATGTCGCGGATCCGACCAGAGTCCAGCAGCGCCACGACGTCGCGTACCCGGGTGATCTCGGTCACCACGTGCCGGGCGCGCTTGCGCAGCAGGGGATCGGTCAGCCTCTCCACCCGCTCCCGGGCGGCCTCCCGCAACGTCGATACCCCCAGCTCGGCGGCTGCCTGCTCGGCGCTGCGCCGGCGGGCGGTGTAATGGCCATCGACGATCCGGTGCGGTGCTCTGGTGTCAATCACAAGCAGGGCCAGCCCAACCGTGGCCAGATCCAGTGGCACCTGCCGCATCGTTTGGTCCTGGCAGTCCAGCAGCATGGCGTGCCCCGCGCTGCAACACAGCGAGGCCATCTGATCCATCCCGCCAGTCGGCGCGCCGACCACATCGTTTTCGGCCCGGCGGCATGCCTGCGCAAGCATCGCCCGTCCGGCGCTTGTCGCGGCCAATCCAAGCCCGGTGAGCGAATCGGCCGCCAACGCGACGGCGCATTCCAGCGCGGCGGAGGACGCCAGCCCGGCCCCGGGCGGCACCGACTCACCGACGAGCAGGTCGAGCCCACTGGCCGGATGGCCCAGCGCCCACAGCACGCCAGCCGGATATGCCGCCCAGCCCAGCGGGTATCCCCTGCGCACCTCATCGAGGGTGCCGTCCCAGGGTTGCGCATCGTAGAGCAGCGACCGCAGTCGCAACCGGCCGTCGTCCCGCGCTGCGGCCGCCACCACGGTGCGCTGTGGCAGCGGCAGCGGCAGGCACAGCCCGCCGGCGTAGTCGACGTGCTCGCCGATCAGGTTCACCCGGCCTGGAGCCGACCACAGACCGTCAGGGTCCCGGCCGAACTCGGCCCGAAAGGCGGCCCGCAATGCGGTGCTCATGCCAGTTCCCGCAGTCGGTGCGCGATCCGCTCCGGGGTGGTGTCGTTGAGCCACACTCCCATTCCGGACTCGGAGCCGGCGAGGTACTTGAGCTTCCCGGCGGCGCGGCGCACGGAGAACAGCTGCAGGTGCAGCCGGGTGAGGTCGCGGCCCGGGCCTACCGGGGCCTGGTGCCAGCCCGCGACATACGGCACGGGTCCCGGGTCGCCCTGGTCCGCGAAGAAGCCGTCCACCTGCCGCAACAGCGCGGGATAAAGCGTGGCGAGCTCGGAGTGCTCTGTGCTGTCCAAGGCCGCGAAATCGGGCACCGGTCGATGTGGCACCAGGTGCAGCTCCACCGGCCACCGCGCGGCGGCGGGCACGTAGGCGGTCCACGCCGTGCCCCGGTGCACTATCCGCGTCATGGCGCGCACTTCGGCGGCGAGCACATCCGACAGCAGATCGGAGCCCGTGCTCTTGCGGTGCGCCGCCGCCCGAGCGAGCAGCCGCTCGGTGCGCGGCGGCACGAAGGGATAGCCGTAAATCTGGCCGTGCGGATGGTGCAGGGTCACCCCGGTCTCCGCCCCCCGGTTCTCGAAGCAGAACACTTGCCTGACGCCGTCCACTCCGGACAGCTCCTTGGTGCGGTCGGCCCACGCCGTGATGACTGTCTCCACCCGGCGCGGGCCGAGTTCAGCGAATGAGGAACCGTGCTCGCTGGTGAAGCAGACCACCTCACACCGGCCGGTCGCCGGCCGCTGCAACCACAGCGGATCACCGTCCACCGCCGGCCGGATCGGGACGTTGTTCGGTGATTCCAGGGCGGGGAACCGGTTGTCGAACACCACCACGTCGTAGTCCTCGGCCGGGATCTCGGTCAACGTGCCATTCCGGCTGGGGCACAGCGGGCATTGCGCCGCGGTGGGTAAGTGACTGCGGTGCATTCGGTGCGGGGCGAGTACGACCCACTCCCCGGTGAGCACGTCTAGGCGCATCGTGGGATGGGCGGCCGGGCACGGGGATAGGTCGCGGAGATCGGCCAGGGTTCGCGTGGCCCTACCTGAAAGGTAGGGCTCGCGGTCGTCGTAGTAGGTCAACGCGCGGCCGTCGGCCAGCCGGGTGTAGGTGATCCGCACGAGGCTTCGCTGCTCGGGCACGCGGTCAGCATGACGTACTAGGTCAGATAGTGGGACGTCCTATCATTCCGGTACACGACGGGATACCGTGCTGGGCATGAGTGCCATGCCCGTCTTCACCCGCCTGCCGCACCCGTCTCCGGTGCCGCCGCTGCGGCGAGCGGAGATTCTGGCCGCTCCGGGCTTCGGCAGCTATTTCACTGACCATATGGTGGAGATCTGCTGGACCGACGGCCGTGGTTGGCACGACCCGCAGATCGGCCCCTACCGGCAGCTCGTGATGGACCCGGCCACCATGGTGCTGCACTACGGGCAGGCGATCTTCGAAGGGCTCAAGGCTTACCGGCAGCCTGACGGCACGGTGGCCTCCTTCCGGCCGCTGGCCAACGCCGCCCGAATGCGCTCCTCGGCGCAGCGGATGGCGATGCCGGAGTTGCCCGATGAGTTGTTCCTCGGTTCGCTGCGTGAACTGGTGCACGCCGACATCGACTGGGTGCCTGCCGCTGGCGGGGAGGAGTCGTTGTACCTCCGGCCGTTGCTGTTCGCCACCGAGGTGGGCCTCGGGGTGCGCCCGGCAGCGACTTACCGGTATTTGCTCATCGCGTCACCGGCGGGTCCTTACTTCCGCGGCGGGCTCAAGCCGGTCAGCGTGTGGCTGTGCACCGAATACGTCCGAGCTGCGCCCGGAGGTACCGGGGCTGCCAAATTCGCCGGGAACTACGCCGCCTCGCTACTGGCCCAGCACCAAGCCGCAGCCAAGGGCTGCGACCAGGTGGTGTGGCTGGATGCGGTGGAGCGGCGCTGGGTCGAGGAAATGGGCGGGATGAACCTCTACTTCGTCTTCGGTGAGGGACAGCAGGCCCGGTTGGTGACCCCTGAGCTCACCGGCGCATTGCTACCCGGTATCACTCGCGATTCCCTCCTCACCCTGGCCCGGGACCACGGGTTAGGCGTCGAGGAGCGGCGGATCTCCACCGAGGAGTGGGAGAAAGGAGTGCAGGCGGGGGACATCTCCGAGGTCTTCGCTTGCGGTACCGCAGCGGTGATCACCCCGGTTGGGCGGGTCGCGTACTCCGGCGGCGAGTTCACCATCGGTACCGGCGCAGCCGGCCCGGTCACCACCCAGCTCCGCGCGTCTCTCACCGCCATCCAACGGGGCGCCGCGCCCGACCCCCACAACTGGATGGTCCCTCTCACCTGAGCCACATCCCGCTGGATGCGTCAACCCGTTCATCCGACCGCGCAGACGGTGAGGGCTACTGTGGTCGCGAGCTCGTTTGCGGCGCCTAGTACGTCCCCGGTGACGCCGCCGAAGCGGCGGCGGGTATGCGCCGAGATTGCGATGACCGCCGCGGCGGACAGGGCTATCGCCAGCGGACCCTGCCACGGCCGCTCTGGCACCGCCGCCAGCCCGCCGACCAGCAGGATTGCCGC
>JALZCN010000715.1 GCA_030863045.1 Actinomycetota bacterium
GCTAAGCGCCGAGCCCCTGAGAAGGAATGAACCTGTCTTGATTCCGATGTACGCCAATAACGTCGTGGCGACCACCTCCATCTCGACCGTTCCTCGACCTCCTGTGTTCCTTGTGCACTCGTCCCTGCACTGCCTCATGCGAGCGTTTGCTGGACTGTTCACTGTTGTTGTCGGCGCATTTTGTAACACCCGCAGCCAGCGCTGTCAAGCCGAGCCACTGCCGCCTTTCCGCGCTCCCACAACCGGTCACGTCAGTAACACCTCTGGCGTACCCTGACGCCGGATCAATCCACACTGAGCAAGCTATGGCGTATCCCATAGTCACACGATCGAGGCGCCGGTAGACCTCCGTGCCGATCTCTGGCCGCACGTGCGGCAGGCCCTCGCCGAGGGCGTGCGCTGACACATCGATCCGCGGTGGGTCTATGTCGGGGGCGTGTCCGCGGACGAGACGACGGCGCTGACCGGTTCTCACTCCAAGTTACCGCGTGAAGGTCATCGAGACTGAGAAGAGCAGCGACCGGCAAGCGGACTCCGTGGACCAACGCAGCCCTCGCACCGGCTCCGGCTGTTGGTGGCCAGCACCAAAGCCGCGGCGGAGACGATGTCGACCCGGCAGGGTTACAGCCGCGCCGCGAGACACCACGTCGATCGGGCTGTTCGGGTAGGGCAGCCGGTCCTACTCTACGAGACCGGCACGGCAACGGGCGGCCGGCGGCGAGCATCTCCATCGCGGTGATCAGGGCGGAAGCCACTACCAGGTGCTTCGGGTTCTTCCCTGAGATCAGTGCGACTTCCAGGTATCTGACCGGTACGGCCAAATGAGTAGGTCGCGGCGGGCTGAGAGGATGCGGGCATGACGACAAGCCCTGAACCCCTCCAATGGATGCCGCTGGCGTGTGAGAAGTGCGGACATGAACGAGAGGTGCAGCTACCTCGCGAGGACGGCACCTTCATGACAGCCGAGAAGTACATGGCCTTGCACACGGTGCCCGGCATGGTGCTGCTCTGCGAGGATTGTGCACCCGTCGGATCACGCAGACTTGGAGAATGACCCGGCGGGGCAGTTCTCGGATACGTTCGGCTACCGACCAACCCGCAGTCTCTGAACCAACAGCACAGCGGCGACGACCGCGAGGCCTGCCACTTGATCGACTAAGCCCGCCCTGGCGACGTCGTGGTCGCACAGGCGGCTCTGGCGGAACCGAGCGCTCATGCACCAAGCAACGCCTTGATGAGCCCGGCGATGGCCTCAGCTCCATGCAGTCACCGGCAAGATGAATATGAGATCATCTTGCCGGTGCTATTTCCGCTGCGGTGCGCGGTCCGTCGGTCCAGCTCTGTAGGGCCGAGCCCCGGGTTCATCCATTAGTCGCTGCAGTGCCGGATCCGTCTCTCTTGATGCTCTGTGGAGCCGCTCTTCTTCACTTTCTTGAGGTGGTAGCCGGTGAAGAGACTACCCTCCCACTGGAACGCTTCGTCAGATTTCAGCGGCGGATTGTGGGAAAAATAGCGGTTCATCTCTACCCGCTCGGCCACGGATGCCTTGCGTGCACCCTCCGGCTGGTCGGTGCCGGATAACCACTCGAACCATCCCATGTCTGCTCTCCTTTTCTCTAGCACAGCGCTCGTGCTGCCCCTATCCCCGCACGCAGCGCGCTCACCAGCTGTTCCGTGCTGCTGCCCACCGGACAGCTTCCTGAGCAATGCGGGGAGTTGCCCGGTAGGTGGACCCAACGGATACTGGTTGCGATTTTGGCGATGCCGGTACTGATACGGTTTTGACTGAGTGCGACGCTGCGGCTGCATCCCACCTCTAAGGCCCAACAGTGCTTGGTTTCGGTGGGGGAGACATCATTCCTGCAGGTCAATTTCCAGGTACGCCGGGTAATGTAGTTGTTTTACATCATCCGATGTAGTCAGAGAGATTTCTACATCTGTGGGATGACCGTGATCGATCCACATATGTCTGTAAGCGACGCGTTCAACCTCAGAAGCAGTGCCTGAAGATGCCTCTGCGGTCTTGACAGTCCCGAATCGGCAATTAGCGCGATACGATTTGAGATGCTTGCTGGTGTTACCGGATCCCGGCCATGCCGGATCGGCCACCTGCGCCGGTGCTGGCCGCGACTCGATGGGCGCCACCGGCGGCTGGTGGGTCGGCCATCGCTACCGTGACGAACGCCGCCAGCGAACCCAGCGCTGCCACCACCGTGGCCCACCCGTCGAAGCCAGGACCCACCAACGAGTTGGGAAGGTAAAGCAGGGTGTTCGGCACCCCGTAGATAGTGGGCGTGAGCACGAAGAACCCGAGCCGCAGAATCGACCCGACGGTGATGGCCGCCACTGCGGCACCAGTACACGCGCGGCTCCAGTAGTGGCCGAAGATGAACGGGAAGGCCAGTGCGGCGAGCATCACGTCGAAGGCCAACGTGAGCAGGATCCCGGTCTGGGGTACCCGCAGCGCGAAGAACACGGCAACGGCCACCACCGGGATCAGCGTGATCCGGGTGGCACGCAGGAGAGTGTCCCTACCGTGCGCATCTGACCGAAGTTGCACGCCGAGCACGTTGCGCGCCGCGACCGCCGAGGTGCCTAGGATGGCGCCGTTGGCGGTGGAGCAGGAGGCCGCCACGATCCCGGAGAGCACCAGGATCGTCAGCCCGACCGGCGCGTACTCGTCAAGCAGCGTGAACAGCACCGGTCCCGATCCGGGATTGCCGC